>URAQ01000030.1 GCA_900545875.1 uncultured Collinsella sp. | reverse complement strand
CGGCGTAAACCACGCCCTGGCCCTGTGCGCCTCGGGCGGCGATGCCGCGCGCGGCGCGCGAGCCGGCGGCGATCACCACGGCGTCGAACTCGTCGAGCAGCTTGCCCGCGACCGCCGGGTTGGAGGCATCTGTCTTCAGACGAAACTCGACGCCAAGCTCTTCCATAAGCTCGGTGCGGCGCCCGACCACGCTCTTTTCGAGCTTCATGTTGGGAATGCCGTACATGAGCAAGCCGCCCGGACGGTCATCGCGCTCAAACACCGTCACGCGGGCACCTCGACGAGCGAGCTCCCATGCAGCCACCAGGCCAGCCGGGCCGGAGCCCACCACGGCAACCGTGGGCGCGCCCTCCCCTGCCGGCTCAAAGCGGCGCGGACCGCCGTTGGCCCACTCATGGTCGCTAATCGCGCGCTCGTTGTCATGGATCGTCGTGGGCTGGCCATCGACCGAACCCAGGTTGCATGCGGCCTCGCACAGCGCCGGGCACACGCGACTCGTGAACTCGGGCATGGGCGAGGTGAGTGACAGGCGCTCGGCAGCCTCGTCCCAACGGCCGCGGTACACCAGCTCGTTCCACTCGGGAATCAGGTTGTGCAGCGGGCAGCCGCTCGGACGTGCCTTGCCAAAGCTCGCGCCCATCTGACAAAACGCCACACCGCACATCATGCAGCGGCTCGCCTGGGCACGGCGCGCGTCGTCGTCGAGCTCCACGTACAGCGGATCGAAATCGCGGCTGCGCTCCTCCACGGGGCGCAGCTCTTGGGTCACGCGATCGATATCAAGAAAAGCACCGGGCTTACCCATGGCACTTACGCCTCCTTCTTGGTCGAAGCAACAGAGCTGGCAGCCACGGACGCAGCACCCGCAGCACCACCCGCCACATCAAAGCGAGCGACATCGGCGGCGTCGGCGCGACCGGTCACGATGTCAAACGCCAGCTCCTCGGCCTGCTCATGCGTCTTGCCGACGGCCTCGGCGGCGGCGACAATCGCCAGCACGCGCTCGTACTCGGTCGGAATGACCTTCACAAAGTGCTTGCTCATCGTCTCAAAGCTGTAGAGCAGCTTAATGCCGCGCGGGCTCTGCGTCGCGTCCACGTGCTCCTGGATGAGCGCACGAATCTGCGCCAGCTCGCCGGCCGTCGGGGCCTTGAGCTCAACGCTCTCGTGGTTCACACGGGCATCGAGCGTGCCGTACTGGTCAAAGACGTAAGCCACGCCGCCCGTCATGCCGGCGGCGAAGTTCTGCCCGACCTCGCCCAGGATGAGCGCCAGACCTCCCGTCATGTACTCGCAGCCATGGTTGCCGCAGCCCTCGACCACCACCGTGGCACCGGAGTTGCGTACGCCAAAGCGCTGGCCGGCCAGGCCGTTAATGAAGCCGCGGCCACTCGTAGCGCCAAAGAACGCAACGTTGCCCACGATGATGTTCTCGTCGAACTTGTAGGTCGCATGCGGGTTGGGGCGCACCGACACCTCGCCGCCCGAAAGGCCCTTGCCAAAGTAGTCGTTGGCGTCGCCGCACACGTTGAGCGTAATGCCGCGCGGCAGAAAGGCGCCAAAGCTCTGACCGGCCGAACCATCGCAATCGATGGTGATGGAGCCGGCGGGCAGGCCCTCGGGATGCGCCTTGGTCACCGCGTTGCCCAAGATGGTGCCCACGCAGCGGTTGACGTTGGCGATATCGGCGCGGAAGCGAATCGGACGCAGGTGCGCACGGGCATCGGCCGTATAGGGCACAAACAACGTGGAGTCGAGCGTCTTGTCGAGCTCACTGTCCGCAGCCATCTGCGGCAGGAAGTGGCGACCGTCGGCACCCGGGATATGAGCGCCGAACTCGCAGGTCGCACTCGCCAGCACGGGTGACAGATCGAGCAGATTGGCCTTGCGGTTGCCCGGGACCTCGATCTGACGCAAGCACTCGGGATGGCCGACCATCTCATCGATGGTGCGGAAGCCCAGGCTCGCCATGACCTCGCGCAACTGCTCGGCAACAAAGAGCATAAAGCGCTCGACGTGCTCGGGCTTGCCGCGAAAGCCACGACGCAGGCGGCAGTTTTGCGTGGCGATGCCGGCCGGGCAGGTATCCTGCTGGCAGTCGCGCTGCATGAGGCAGCCCATGGAGATGAGCGGCATGGTCGCAAAGCCAAACTCCTCGGCGCCCAACAGGCAGGCGACGGCAACATCGGTGCCGTCCATGAGCTTGCCGTCGGCCTCGAGCACCACGCGCGAGCGCAGGCCGTTTTGCAGCAGCGTCTGCTGGGCCTCGGCAAGGCCAAGCTCCAGCGGCAGGCCGGCGTGCCAAATGGAATCGCGCGCCGCGGCACCTGAGCCGCCATTGTGGCCGCTGATCAAGATCTTGTCGGCAGCGCCCTTGGCCACACCGGTGGCGATGGTGCCGACGCCGGCCTCACTGACCAGCTTGACCGACACGCGCGCACCGGGGTTGGCGTTCTTAAGATCGAAGATCAGCTCCGCCAGGTCCTCGATGGAGTAAATGTCGTGGTGCGGCGGAGGCGAGATCAGGCCGATGCCGGGCGTGGACTGACGGACCTCGGCGATCCAGGGATAGACCTTCTTGCCGGGCAGGTGTCCGCCCTCGCCGGGCTTGGCGCCCTGGGCCATCTTGATCTGAATCTCGAAGGCGCTGCACAGGTAGCGGCTCGTCACGCCAAAGCGCGCGCTTGCCACCTGCTTGATGGCGGAATTCTTGGAGTCACCGTTGGCCAGCGGGGTCTCGCGACGCGGATCCTCGCCGCCCTCGCCCGAGTTGGAACGACCGTGCAGGCGGTTCATGGCGATGGCCATGCACTCGTGTGCCTCTTTGCTGATGGAACCGTACGACATGGCGCCGGTGTTAAAGCGGCGGACGATGTTGAGCGCGGGCTCCACCTCGTCGAGCGAAACCGGCGTGCGGCCGCTGGCATCAAAGTCCAGCAGGTCGCGCAGGCGCACGGCACGGCCGGTGCGGTGCAGGCGGGCGCTGTACTCCTTAAAGGTGTCGTAGCTGTCCTCGCGGCAGGCGGTCTGCAGCAGGTAGACAGTCTGAGGATCGATGAGGTGATCCTCGCCGCCAAGCGGGCGCCACTTGGTCAGGCCCAGCGTGGGCAGTTGATCGGGAGCCGGGCTCTTAAGGATAGCGAGCGCGGCGTCGTAGCGCTCGTTTTGCTCGCGCTCGACGTCCTCGACACCCATACCGCCCACACGGCTCACCGTGCCGGCGAAGTACGCGTTGACGAACTCCGGAGTGAAACCCACGGCCTCGAAGATCTGCGCGGAGTGGTAGCTCTGCACCGTGGAGATGCCCATCTTGGACATGATGGAGACGATGCCGGCGGTCGCAGCCTTGTTGTAGTTGGCGATGCCCTGCTCGGCTGTCACGTCCAGATCGCCGTGCACCGCCAAGTCGCGGATGCACGCATGTGCGTTGTACGGATAGATGCCGCTCGCGGAGTAGCCCACCAGTGCCGCAAAGTCGTGCGGAGACACGGCGTCGCCGCACTCCACCACGATGTCGGCAAAGGTGCGCACGCCGGCGCGGATCAGGTGGTTGTGCACGCAGCCCACGGCGAGCAGCGACGGCACGGGCACCTCGCCCGCCCCGGCGCGATCGCTCAGCACCACGATGTTCACGCCGTCGCGGACCGCAGTCTCGACGTCCTCGGCAAGCTGCTTGAGCGCAGCCTGCAGCGCGCCCTCGCCGGCATCGCGACGGTAGACGGCACGGAAGCGACGGGTCTTAAAGCCCACACGGTCGATGGCACAGATACGCTCGAACTCCTCCTCGCTCAGCAG
Source organism: uncultured Collinsella sp. (assembly GCA_900545875.1). Taxonomy (GTDB): domain Bacteria; phylum Actinomycetota; class Coriobacteriia; order Coriobacteriales; family Coriobacteriaceae; genus Collinsella. Next base: position 7,871 of record URAQ01000030.1, on the reverse strand, counting down.
TGGGCGCTCCAAGCGCACCAGCTGGCAGGCCGTACGAGAGTCCTCGAGCAGGTTGCCGTGGTTGCCCAGGTAGAGCGTGGTCGAGGTGACCATATGCTCGCGAAGGGCGTCGATGGGCGGGTTCGTGACCTGGGCGAACAGCTGATAGAAGTAGTCAAAGAACGAGCGCGTCTTCTTGGACAGGCAGGCCAGCGGCGCATCGATACCCATCGAGGCGAGCGGCACCTTGCCCTGCTGGGCCATGGGACGCACGACTTCGTCAACATCATCCCAGTGATACCCGAGCTTGGCCATGCGCACGGCGGCGGGCACCTCGGTATCCTCGGCGGGCGTTGCCGCGGCAGGCCTATCGAGCGCGTCGACGGTCAGCGTCTCCTCGGCAATCCAGTCGCGGTAAGGCTTTTCCTTGGCATAGCGGGCACGCAGCTCGTCGTTGTAGATGACGCGGCCGCGGGCAAAGTCGACCTCGAGCATCTGGCCCGGCCCCAGGCAGCCGCTCGTCAGGATGTTCTCGGGGCTTACCTCGATGGTGCCCACCTCGCTTGCCAGCATAAAGCGACCGTCGCGCGTCACGTAGTAGCGAGCCGGACGCAGGCCGTTGCGGTCGAGAGCGGCACCCAGCGTGCGACCGTCGGTAAAGGCGATGGCCGCCGGGCCATCCCACGGCTCCATGAGCATGGACTGGTAGGCGTCGTAGGCGCGGCGCTCCTCACTCAGACTGTCGTTGTGGTCCCACGGCTCGGGCAGCAACATGGACGCGGCACGCGTGAGCGGGCGACCGTTCATGACCAGGAACTCAAGCACATTGTCCAGAATCGCGGAATCGGAGCCCTCGCGGTTGATGATGGGCATCACGCGCTCAAGATCGTGCTGCAGCACGGGGCTGTACAGGTTGGGCTCGCGGGCGCGGATCCAGTTGACGTTGCCCTTGAGGGTGTTGATCTCGCCGTTGTGGATGATAAAACGGTTGGGGTGCGCACGCTCCCAGCTGGGCGTGGTGTTGGTGGAGTAGCGCGAGTGAACGAGCGCCACGGCCGTTTTGACGGCGGCGTCGTTGAGGTCGATGAAGAAGCGGCGCATCTGCGTGGCGACCAGCATGCCCTTGTACACGATGGTGCGCGAGCTCATGGAGCACACATAGAAGATCTTGTCGCGCAGGGCAAACTCAGCGTCGGCCTTCTTTTCGATGGTGCGGCGGCACACGTATAGGCGGCGCTCAAAGGCATCACCGGCGGGTGTGTCGTCCGGACGGCCCAGGAAGGCCTGCAGGATGGTAGGCATGCAGGCGCGGGCTGTCTCGCCCAGATCGTGCGGGTCGACCGGCACCTCACGCCAAAAGAGCAGCAGAACGCCGGCTTCGGCGCAGCCCTCCTCAAACACGCGGCGGGCATCCTCTACACCCTTGTCGTCCTGCGGGAAGAACAGCATGGCCACGCCAAAGTCGCCCTCTGCCGGCAGAATCTGACCGCACTTTTGAGCCTCTTTACGGAAAAAGTGATGCGGAACCTGGAACAGGATGCCAGCGCCGTCGCCGGTGTTCTTCTCGAGTCCCGTACCACCGCGGTGCTCCAAGTTGACCAGAATGGACAGCGCATCGTCCAGAATCTGGTGATGGCGCTCACCGTTGATATCGGCAAGCGCGCCGATGCCACATGCGTCGTGGTCGAATTCGGGGCGATAAAGGCCCTGCTGCTGAGCGGAATCTGCCTGCATCGCGATCCTCCCCTAGATATTAGACAGTCAGTTGAATAGGCATACTAGGAGCATCGCCGGCCCGTTGTGTTTCCCGCCCGTTTCGAAACAATCGCGTAACGCGCGCAACAAATGGTCTCCCGGGGACGGCAGGGCTGTGTATTGTCTCGATCTGTAACACGAGGAGCCCATTTGGACGTCTAACTGTTACAGATTGAGATTTTCTGCAGGACGGATGCCGTTTGTCTAAATCTGTAACAGATAGAGCCAACTTCGGCCCCCAGATGTTACAGATTGAGACAATTCCCTTGGTGCAAAGGGGTGGTGCAAAGGGGTCAGGTTTGTTTGCACCACGTTGGTGCAGATTAACCTGACCCCAATGCACCAATCTGGCCTGCCTGCGCTACAAGGCCTTTTTGGGGCAGACCTTCGTGCACTCCATACACAGGATGCACTCCGTGCCGTTGCGACGGTCGAGCGAATTGTCCGTCACGTCCACATCCATCGGGCAAATCTTGCGACACTTACCGCACGAGATGCATTTGTCCTTATCACAGGTAACGCGCACGACCGCCCGCTTGGACATGGGCTTTAAAAACACCGTCACCGGGCAGATGTACTTGCAAAACGCGCGATTGTCCTTAAGGGCAAACGCGAGCGCGATGCCCACCACGTAATAGATCACATTGCCCACGATAAAGGCAATCCACATAATGTCGGCGAGGTTGGGAACGCCCAGAAGAAACAGCGCACCCACAAATGCGAGCGACGCCACAAAGGTCACGTAGCGCAGCCAGCCAAACGACCGACGCTCGTGCGTTGCAGGCACCTTGTACGGCAGCAAATCGAGCACCATCGCCGTCCAACACGCATAGCCGCACCAACCGCGGCCAAATACAAGCGGCCCAAAGATCTTGGCCACGGCGTAATGAATGGTCGCCGCCTCAAAGGAACCCAGGAAGAGGTAGTACCAAAACCCCTCGATCTGCATATTCTCGTGACACAGAAATCCCAGGTAGACAAGCATATATGTGCCGATAGCAAACTGAACGGCATGACGCGCGTACTTCCAGTTGGCAAGGTAGAGCGCCGTTCCTGCGGCCAGCGCCGTGCCAATGTAGGAGAAATTGCCCAGATAGAACAGGTTACCCGTGGCACGCCACAGCACGATGGCGACCGCCTCAAACACAAGCCACAGGAGCGCGGGAACCTTGTACTTTGCAATGCGATTCATCCGAGGGCCTTTCTGCGTCGTAACCTTTCCTGCCATTATGCGCGCGGTCGGCTGAAGTGCGGGCGCAGTTCGATGACTCGGCATGTAAGGATTTTGCAGACAGCATGGGCGCGCCGACATGTGCCGCTTCCCTCCCGCCGAACATCTCGATCTGTAACAGTTAAACCCAATTTCGGTGTCCAGATGTTACAGATCGAGATGTTTTCGAGAGACGGTTCCGAATGTCTCAACCTGTAACACGAAGAGCTAGTTTTTGCTGCCAACTGTTACAGATCGAGACATTCCGTCCCCACTCCCATTTGGTACAAGGGGGTCAGGTAAATCTGCACCACCTTGGTGCAAACAAACCTGACCTCCTTGCACCAATCTTGGCTAAAACCACATTTTTGTTAGTCTTGGTTAACTTCCTAGCCTAAAACGGGTATCCTTTGCGGCGTCAAGCAAACGGCACGTACACCGTGCCAGATCAAGGAGGCCCCTATGGCGCGCCAAGCAGACCAGCAGACGATGCAACTCGTCCTTATCCGTCACGGAGAGTCCGAGTGGAACAAGCTCAACTTGTTCACCGGCTGGACCGATGTCGAGCTCACCGACACAGGCCGCAAAGAGGCGACGGCAGGCGGCCTCGCCCTCAAAGAGGCGGGTTTCGACTTTGATATCTGCTACACCTCGCGCCTCAAGCGCGCGATCCACACCCTCAACATCGTGCTCGGCCAAATGGACCGCGAGTGGCTGCCCGTCATCAAGTCCTGGAAGCTCAACGAGCGCCACTACGGTGCGCTGCAGGGTCTCAACAAGGCCGATGCCGCAGCCGAACACGGCGACGAGCAGGTACTCATCTGGCGCCGCTCCTTCGACGTCTGCCCGCCGGCGCTCGAGCCGGGCGACGCGCGCGACCCCCACGCCCAGGAGCAATACCGCGACATCGCGCCTGACCAGCTGCCCTACACCGAGTGCCTCAAGGACACGATCGCCCGCGCCTGGCCCTATTTTGAGGACGAGATTCGTCCCCAGATGCTCGCCGGCAAACGCGTGCTCATCGCCGCGCACGGCAACTCCCTGCGCTCACTCGTCATGAAGTTCGAACATCTCACACCCGAGGAAATCCTCAAGGTCAACATCCCCACCGGCGTACCGCTCGTCTATACCTTCGACACCGATTTCAACGTTCTCGATAAGCGCTACATCGGTGACCCGGCGACCATCGCCGCCAAGATCGACGCCGTTGCCAATCAGGGCAAGGCGCACAAGTAGCCCCATCTCGAACCATGCGCGCGGCGCCGTACGACCCCGGTGCGACGCCGCGCCGCCCGCACGCAGGAGCCGACCATGCTCAACCATCTCAAACAACACTTTGGCTCGCACCGCACCGGAGGCCATGGCGGTCTGGACATCGCCCGGCACATCGGCCCCGGGCTGCTCGTCACCGTCGGCTTTATCGATCCAGGAAACTGGGCCTCCAACATGGCCGCGGGCTCGCAGTTTGGCTACGCGCTACTGTGGGTGGTCACCCTGTCCACGATCATGCTGATCGTCTTGCAGCACAACGCGGCGCACCTGGGCATCGCCACGGGCGTCTGCCTTGCCGAGGCCACGACCCGCTATCTCCCCCGCATCGTCGGACGCGCCGTGCTCGCCAGTGCATACCTCGCAACCGTCGCCACCGCCATGGCCGAGGTCCTGGGCGGCGCGATCGCACTCCAGATGCTCTTTGGGCTACCCGTGCGCGCCGGCTGTGTCATCGTGGCGGCGGCATCGATGGCGATGCTCATGACGAGCTCCTACAAACGTGCCGAGCGCTGGATTATCGCCTTCGTCGGCATAGTGGGCCTGTCGTTTTTGGCCGAGCTCGCGCTGGTCAAGGTCGACTGGCCGCAAGCCGCCACAAGTTGGATCACGCCCGGCATACCCACCGGCTCAGCCGCCATCGTCGTCAGCATCCTGGGTGCGGTCGTCATGCCCCACAACCTCTTTCTACACTCCGAGGTCATCCAGTCCATGCACTTCGAAGGCCAAGGCGAGCAGGTTATCGAGGAGCGCCTGCGCTACGAGCTCTTCGATACGCTCTTTTCGATGGGTGTGGGCTGGGCAATCAACTCGGCGATGGTCATCCTGGCCGCGACGACCTTCTTTGCCCATGGCATCGTCGTAGACAACCTCGCCGTCGCGGCCGCCACGCTCTCCCCCATCCTGGGTCCGGCAAGCTCGATCATCTTTGCCGTGGCGCTGCTGTTCGCGGGCCTCTCGAGCAGCGTGACGGCAGGCATGGCGGCCGGCACCATAACAGCCGGCATGTTCGACGAGGAATACGACATCCACGACCGACACTCATCGATTGGCGTGGCGCTCTGCTTTGCCGGCGCAGTCGCCGCCTGCTTGGTCGTTTCGAATCCTTTTGAGGGTCTCATCTGGAGCCAGGCATTGCTGTCGCTTCAATTGCCGATCACGGTCTTCGTACTCATACGACTCACCAGCTCGCGCCGCGTCATGGGCAAATACGCCAACTCGCGCCCGCTCAACGCGCTGCTCATAGGTATCGGCGTCGTCGTAACGGCACTCGATGCCGTGCTATTGACCGGGATGTGACGGACGGCGCATTCGCTCAAGAAAACATCTCGATCTGTAACATCTAGATCCAATTTCGGTGTCCAGATGTTACAAATCGAGACAATCGGACAAATACGATCCCCTTGCACCAACCAATACAAAAGGGCCCCGGTCGGGAATTCGACCGGGGCCCTTGGACAGAGCCATGTTCGGCTAATCGCCGTATGTCTGCGAGTTACTCCTCGACGAGCTCAAACTCATCGGGACCGACGCCGCACACCGGGCACACGTAGTCCTCGGGCAGCTCGGGCGTGTCGACCTCGACCTCGTAACCGCAAACGGTGCACACAAACTTATAGGTCTTCTTCTCCTCAGCCATGATGTTCTCCTCTCGAACGTGACTGCTGATGTACTTCGCTTATTAGTATAGGTTCTCAATAATATAATGCAAGTGTTTTTAGAGCATTTCTATCCCTGATACGAAGATGCCTTGGGCGGCGTCTTGCCCTTCAGGACCTTGTGGTAGTAATCGTAGGTGAGCGGTGTCTCGTCGCTCAGGCGCTCGGCGTCCTCGACCTCGCCGATAAACAGCAGGTGCGTACCCACGTCCACGGTGTCAATCAAACGGCAGCTAAACAGCGCTGCCGCATGCTCGGGCACATAGGGCATGCCCAGAGCCGTCTCGCGGGTCTCGTACTTGGCAAACTTGTCGTAGTCGCTGCTGGTGCGGAACCCAAAGTTACCGATGTAGAGCATGTCGGCCGTCTGATCGATCACGGTCAGCGCAAACGCCTTGGCCGATGCGATGACACCCGAGGTGACGTTGTCCTTGTTTACGGCAACCGAAATGCGCGGCGGCATGGACGTCACCTGCACCGCCGTGTTGATGACGCAGCCGGCGCGCAGCCCGTCTGCCGCGGCGCTCACCACGTACAGGCCGCTCGGCATGGTAAAGAACGCAGTTTTGTCCATAACGATCACTCCCCTAACCCGGGTTGGAACCTCATGGATGTATGTACCCACAAAAAAGGCGATGCCCATAACGGACACCGCCTTTGAGACATATGTGTCAGAACAGTAAGAAAGATGAGACAGCTGAAGTCGAGGTGGGACAAAGTTATCAGTAGTTTTTGTCCCAGGGTCGCTTGCGGTAACAAGGCCGATCGGGCTCTCGCACCTGGGACAAAAACTACTGATATCTTTGTCCCACCGTCCCCGCAGGTCGAGCGCCTAGCGGTTGCGCTCTTTGAGGGCGCGGTCGATCTCGCGCTGGACATCGCGCTTGGCCATATCCTCGCGCTTGTCGTAGAGCTTCTTACCGCGGCCCAGACCAAGCAGCAGCTTTACGCGGCCATCGGTATTAAAGTAGAGTTCCAGCGGCACCAGTGCATAGCCGCGGTTACGTAGCTTGCCGTCGAGAAAATCAATCTCCTTGCGGTGCAGCAGCAGACGTCGACGGCGGTCGGGATCGCGATTCCACACGCCACCGTGGCTATAGGGGTGGATATGCAAGCCCACGAGCCAGCACTCACCGCCACGGATGAGCGCAAAGGTGTCGGTGATCTGGCAGGCGCGCTCGCGAATCGACTTGACCTCGGTGCCGCTCAGTTCAATGCCGCACTCAAAGGTCTCATCGATAAAGTACTCGTGATGTGCCGAGCGGTTCTTGGAGATGAGCTTGCGCTCGCGCTTACTGGGCATCGCCGGCCTCCTCGGCACCGTCGGCGTTCTTGCTCGCGGCCTCACGCTTTGCTTTGCGCTCGGCGTTGAGCTCGGCATCGCTCTCGCGCACCAGCTTGATAATCGCCGCGCAGGCCTCCTCGCCCACCAAGTCTCGGGCGCGGACCGTCAAACGCGTCGCCTCACGCTTGTCGCCGTCGTTTGCGGCGTCGGTCGCGCACATAATCAGGCAAATCGCAATCTCGGCCGAAGGCGAGGTCGGCACGCCCTGCAGTGCCAGCTCGCCCATCACATGGTCGTCGCTCTCGTCAGCGGCATCCGGATAGGTAGTATGGATCTTGTTGAGCAGGCGCGTCGTATGCGAATCGTTGGGCGCCAGACGCAACGCAAGACGAGCGCAGCCCACGGCAGCCGAGACGTTCTCGGTCTCGGGCTCCAAGAAGTACTGGCCCAAGTTGGCGTAGGCGCGGGCGGCGGCGCGTCCGTCCGAGGCGCGCTCGAGCACAGAGTTGCTGAGGGCCGCCCACTCCTGCGTATCATCGAGCGCCCGGAACAGCTCTGCCAGGTCGAGCCGATAGTTGCAGTTCATGGGATTCCACCGCACCGCCTGGGACAGGGCGTTGCGCGCGCTCACGTAGTCGCGCTGGTTGATATAGGCGAACGCCATATCGGAGTACAGACGGTACTTGCCAGCGGCCACTACCTGGCTCCCCCCGTT
>URAQ01000029.1 GCA_900545875.1 uncultured Collinsella sp. | reverse complement strand
TGCGGCGTGTACCTGAACAAGCACGGTCGCCTTTCGGGCGGTACCGTGGTACCGACGATCGCCAGCAACTTTGGTCTGGTCAAGTCGCTGGAGCTTGCCGGACTGAGCGCCGTGACCAGCGGCGTGGGCGACCGTCACGTGTATGCCAAGATGCGCGAGGGCGGCTACAGCCTGGGCGGCGAGCAGACGGGCCATACGATCTTTGGCGATATCGAGCGCACGGGCGACGGCATTATGACCTCGCTGCGCGTGATGGAAGCGATTCGTGCCGAGCGCGAGACACTCTCGCAACTCACGGCTCCGTGCAAGCTGCTGCCACAGGCGCAGGTGGCCGTGCACGTGGCGGACAAGGACGCCGCGCTCGAGAACATGGGCGTGCAGAACGCCATCGCCGAGGCCGAGGCTGCGCTGGCAGGCGAGGGCCGCGTGCTCGTGCGCAAGAGCGGAACCGAGTCGGTTATCCGCGTGCTGGCCGAGGCGCCCGACCAAGCATCCGCCGATGCCGCCATGAAGCGCATCGCCAACGCGCTCGAGGCTCTGTAGTTACGCGGTTTTACCAAACCGCGTAACTGCTCGACGCTGCAAACGCCCCTAAGCGGCAATCTGACGTTCAATTTCAAGGGCGCGACCAGAAGGTCAGCGCCCTTTCATTTCACGTCACCTTGCTCGCTTGGGGCCGTTTTCGCTGACGTTGCCAAGACATTAGCGTCAACGAACTAGTCATTGGGTACCTAGTTATTGGGTGAAAAAAGGGGACGCTGCGGATTGGTTCCGCGGCGTCCCCTTTGCGTTGACGTGTCGGTTATGCCTTACAGCTCGTAGAGCGTGGTGAACTTGTCCTGCAGGTAGCTGCAGTAGTAGCGGGCATCGAACGCCATGCCGCATGCGCCCTTGATGAGTTCCGGCGCGTCCTTGGCGCGGCCCCACTGCCAAATGTGCTCGCCCAGCCAGGCGCGGACGGGCGCCAGATCGCCGCTCGCACAGGCGCCATTGAGGTCGACGCCGTCGCGGCACATGGCCGGCACAAACATGGCATCGTAGGCGCTACCCAGCGCATACGTGGGGAAGTAGCCAAACGAGCCGCCGCTCCAGTGCGTATCTTGCAGGCAGCCGCGTGTGTCGTCGGGAACGGGAATGCCCAGGTACTCGTCCATAAAGCGATTCCAAAGCGCGGGGATGTCCTTGGCCGTGGCCTCGCCGGCAAACAGCATGCGCTCAATCTCGTAACGCACCATGATATGCAGCGGGTAGGTGAGCTCGTCGGCCTCGGTACGGATCAGCGACGGCTGAGCGATGTTCACGGCGCGGTAGAGCGTGTCCTCGTCCACGTTGCCGTAGACCTCGGGCGCGTGGCGGCGCAGCACCTCGAGCAGCGGTCCCATAAAGGCGCGGCTGCGGCCCACGGTGTTCTCGAAAAAGCGGCTCTGGCTCTCGTGGATGCCCATGGAGGTGCCGCCCTCCAGGCACGTGCGCGCGTAGGCGGGGTTCACGCCCAGCTCGTACATGGCGTGGCCGGCCTCGTGGATGATGCTGTAGACGTTGGAGATGCAATCGTCCTCGTAGATGTGCGTGGCGATGCGCGCGTCGCCCACCGAGAAGCCCTCGCTAAACGGATGCTCGGTAAAGGCAAGCGTGGTGTCGTCCAGGTCCAGGCCGACGAGTTTCATCAGGTCGAAGCTCATGGCGCGCTGGGCGGCCTCGGGCACGCGGGCGTGCAAAAAGTCGGCAGCGGGCTGCTGGCCGCGCTCGCCGATAGCGTGCACGAGCGGCACGACCGTCGCCTTGACCTCATCGCAAAACGCATCGAAGCTCTCGGCAGAAAGGCCGCGCTCGTACTGGTCGAGCCAAACGTCGTATGGGTCGCGCTTGGGGTCCATGAGTTCGGCCTGATGCTTAAGTTGGGCGACGATTTTATCCACATAGGGCTCAAAACTCGCCCAGTCGTTGGCCGTCTTGGCCTTGTGCCACACGGCATCGGCCTCGCAGGTGAGCCTGGTCCAGGCCTCGGCCTCCTCGGTAGGAATAACGCTTGCCTCGCGCTGGTCGCGGCCGAGCACGCGGATCTCGTCAAGCAGCTGCGGGTCGTCGATCTTGCCGCCGGCGACGGTCTCGCGTGCCAGCGAACGTACAAGTTCGACAGACTTTTCGCTGGTCAGGAGCTTATGGTGCTCGCCGGCAAGGGTGCCCATGGCGTCGGCACGGGCGGCGGCACCGTTGGCGGGAGCAATGGTCGCGCCGTCAAACTCGGCAATCTTGAGCAGGTACTCGCGGGTCCACAGTTTGCCTTCGAGCTTGCGGAATTTTTTGACGGCCTTATCGACCTTCATGCCTTTGGGCGTCTTGCCCGCTGCGGGCTTGGCCTTCTTATCGTGCTTCTTTTCCATACCATATCCTTGATCTCGCGAGCCGAACGCCACGGCTGGGCGCACGGCCAGTTTGCACAGCTACCTGCCTTGTACCCAGCACGAACAAAACGGAACGCGGCGATACGCCCACACAATGTGGTATCCTATAGCCCAATGCGTTGACGGAGAGGGTTTTGCCCGCCGCGTCGCCGGCAAGAGAGGGAAGGTCATGGGCTGCAAGCCTTCCTGCGGTGACAAGGGCCAAGCGTTCACTCCCGAGCAGCGACCTCAACGGGCACGCGGCCAGCGGCGGCGAAGCCCCAGTAGGGAAGCCGTGAGCCTCGCGACAAGGGGCAAAGAGTGGGCGCGGCGGGCCAGACATCCGCCGGGTCAAACAAGGTGGTACCGCGGAATTCAACCGTCCTTGGGCAATGCACATGCCCGAGGGCGGTTTTTTGTTACCGAACCGGGCCGCGTTTTCGCAACGTCAGACGGCGGCAGCCGCCTCGGCAAGCGGGGAGCGCGAGAGACGAAAGGGAAGACATGAGTCTGATTGATGATCTGGTCAAACTCGAGGAAGAGGCCAAGGAGCTCGTCGCGGGCGCCGACGACGCCGCAAAGCTCGAGGCCGCGCGCGTTGAGCTGCTCGGCCGCAAGGGCCGCATCACTGGCCTGATGCGCATGATGGGCAAGCTCGCCCCCGAGGATCGTCCCATGATGGGCAAGCGCGCCAACGAGATGCGCCAGCTGATTGAGGGCATGCTCGACGAGCGCACCACCGAGATGAAGGCCGCCGCCCTCAAGCACACACTCGAGCACGAGGCCGTCGATATCACGCTGCCGGGCATCCGTCCGCAGATCGGTCACCAGCACCTGATCAAGCAGATCATCGAGGAGGCCGAGGACATCTTCTGCGGCATCGGCTACACCGTCGAGTCCGGTCCCATGGTCGACACCTCCTACTACAACTTCACCGCGCTCAACGCCCCCATGGATCACCCGAGCCGCTCGGCCCGCGATACCTTCTACGTGGTCGACAACAACCCCGGCAGCGTCGCGCACCCCGAGGCGCATGCCCATGGCGAGTCCGACGTACTGCTGCGCACCCAGACTTCGGGCGTGCAGATCCACACCATGGAGTCGCAGAAGCCGCCCATCTACATGATCTGCCCGGGCACCGTCTATCGTCCCGACACGGCCGACGCCTGCCACCTGCCGCAGTTCAACCAGATCGAGGGCCTGGTCGTCGACGAGGGCATCACCTTTGGCGATCTTAAGGGCACGCTCGACTACTTTGTTAAGTGCATGTTTGGCGAGGACCGCAAGACGCGTTACCGCCCGCACTTCTTCCCCTTCACTGAGCCTTCCTGCGAGGTGGACGTGAGCTGCCACGTGTGCGGCGGCAAGGGCTGCAACTTCTGCAAACACAGCGGCTGGATCGAGATCCTGGGCTGCGGCATGGTCGACCCCAACGTCCTGATCAACTGCGGTATCGACCCCGAGAAGTACACCGGCTTCGCCTTTGGTATTGGCGCCGAGCGCGTCGCGGCCCTGCGCTACGACCTGCCCGACCTGCGCACGTTGATGACTGGTGACATGAGGTTCTTGAACCAGTTCTAGAACGCTTTCTTCTTAGTTGCAGTTTCCGGCTCAAAGCCGCATTTATGAAAGGAGACCAGTTAGATGCGCGTTTCTTACGACTGGCTCAAGACCATGATCGATATTCCGGAGGATCCCAAGACCCTTTCGGACGAATATATCCGTACCGGCACCGAGGTCGAGGCGATCGACACCGTGGGCGAGTCCTTCGACCACGTGGTGACTGCCAAGGTTCTTACCAAGACCCCGCACCCCGATAGCGACCATATGTATGTGTGCTCGGTCGACGTGGGCGACAAGAATCTCGACGCCGACGGCAACCCCGCCCCGCTGCAGATCGTCTGCGGCGCGCAGAACTTCGAGGCTGGCGACCACATCGTCACGGCAATGATCGGCGCTGTGCTTCCCGGCGACGTCAAGATCAAGAAGAGCAAGCTTCGCGGCGTCGTGTCCATGGGCATGAACTGCTCTGCGCGCGAGCTCGGCCTGGGCGGCGACCACTCCGGCATCATGATCCTGCCCGAGGATACGCCCTGCGGCATGCCGTTTGCCGAGTACGTGGGATCGAGCGACACCGTGCTCGACTGCGAGATCACGCCCAACCGCCCCGACTGCCTGTCCATGATCGGCATGGCCCGCGAGACCGGCGCCATTTTCGACCGCGATTTCCACGTGGAGCTGCCCGCCATCAAGGCCGAGACCGGCCGCGCGACCGACGACGAGCTTTCGGTCGAGATTGCCGACGAGGGCCTGTGCGACCGCTATGTCGCCCGCATCGTGCGCAACGTGAAGGTCGGCCCGTCGCCCGACTGGATGGTCAAGCGTCTCAACGCCCTGGGCGTGCGCCCGCACAACAACATCGTCGACATCACCAACTACGTGATGATGCTTACCGGTCAGCCGCTGCACGCCTTTGACCTGGACACCTTTGCTGAGCGCGATGGCCATCGCCGCGTGGTGGTTCGCGCCGCCCAACAGGACGAGAAGTTCACGACCCTCGACGGCGAGGAGCGCACGCTCGACGCCGGCATGGGCCTCATCACCGACGGCGAGCGTCCCGTGGCGCTGGCCGGCGTTATGGGCGGCATGGATTCCGAGATCGAGGACGACACCGTCGACGTGATGGTCGAGAGCGCCTGCTTCAACGCAGGTCGCACCTCGCACACCAGCCGCGACCTGTCGCTGATCTCCGATGCCTCCATTCGCTTTGAGCGTCAGGTCGACGAGACCGGCTGCGTGGACGTCGCCAACGTCACGTGCGCGCTGATCGAGGAGATCGCCGGCGGCGAGGTCGCCCCCGGCTATGTGGACGTGTTCCCCGCGCCCAAGACCATCGACAGCATCAAGCTGCGCTTGGCCCGCGTGCACGCCATCTGCGGCGCCGACATCGAGCCCGACTTTATCGAGCGCTCGCTCACCCGCCTGGGCTGCACTGTCGAGCGCGACGGCGAGGACTTTATGGTCACCCCGCCGAGCTTCCGCCCCGACCTGCCGCGCGAGATTGACCTGATCGAGGAGGTCCTGCGCCTGTGGGGCATGGGCCGTGTGACGGCGACCATCCCGGCTGCCAAGAACCATATCGGCGGCTTGACCCGCGAGCAGAAGCTCACCCGCAAGGTCGGCGAGATCCTGCGCGCCTGTGGCCTCAACGAGACCACGACCTTTGGCTTTGCCGCCCCGGGCGACCTGGAGAAGATCGGTATGTCCACCGAGGGCCGCGGCTGCCCCGTCGTGCTCATGAACCCGCTGGTGGCCGAGCAGACCGAGATGCGCCGCTCACTGCTGCCGGGTCTGCTGCAGTCTGTGGCCTATAACGAGGCCCACGGCACGCCCAACGTGCACCTGTACGAGGTCGGCAGCCTGTTCCACGGTCGCGAGAACGCCAGCCTGCCCAAGGAGACCAAGTCCGTGGCGGGTGTGCTCTCGGGCCAGTGGAGCGAGCAGTCCTGGAACATGAAGTACCGCAGGCTGCGCTTCTTCTTTGGCAAGGGCATTGTCGAGGAGCTGCTTGCCCAGTTGCGCATCGAGAAGGTCCGCTTCCGTCCCGTCGAGGGCGAGGGCTACGCTTTCTTGCAGCCGGGTCGTGCGGCCGAGGTTCTGTCCGGCGGCACCGTGCTGGGCTGGGTCGGCGAGATTCACCCCGAGGCGCGCGAGGCGATGGGCATCGATGAGGTCGTCGTTGCCTTTGAGCTCGATCTGGACAAGCTGATCAAGGGCGCCCGCAACCAGGAGAACTACCGCGAGTTCTCGCAGTACCCTGCCGTTGAGCACGACCTTGCTATCGTGGTCGATAACTCCGTGACCTGCGAGGACCTTGAGCGCCGCATTACCAGCGCCGGCGGCAAGTTGCTCGAGGGTGTGCGTCTGTTCGACGTCTACCGCGATCCGGTCCGCGTGGGCGTGGGCAAGAAGTCCATGGCCTTTGCGCTTACGTATCGCTCCGACGACCACACGCTCACCAGCGAAGAGGTCGAAAAAGCGCACCAGAAGATCGTCACCAAGGTGTGCAAGGGCGTAAACGGCGAGGTCCGCGGCTAGGTCCTGCGCTGGATATAGGCCAGCGTCGGCTGCCGCCGAGTCTTACGTGACTGCTGTTTTCGGTATAAGGCACCGTTGAGCCTTCATATATGACACGCGCATTACATAACGGCGTGCTGCTTTGTCGGCAGTGCGCCGTTTTGCTATGATAGCCCGCGGCGTGTTACGAATCTGACAATGCGTAACACTGACAAGGTGATTCAAGCGGCGTTGCAATTCTGTGCGTCGATAACCGGGAGGCGTATATGCACATTCCAGATAACTACCTGTCCCCGCAGACCGATGCCGTTATGGCGGTGGCGATGGTGCCCGTTTGGGTTCATTGCATCAAAAAGGTGCGCGCCACGCTCGATCGCGAGCACATGGCTTTCCTGGGCATCTGCGCCGCGTTCTCCTTCCTGCTCATGATGTTCAACGTGCCGCTACCTGGCGGCACCACGGGTCACGCCGTCGGCGGCGCGCTCATCGCGCTGCTGCTGGGCCCCGAGGCTGCTGCCATTGCGGTTTCGGTCGCGCTGGCATTGCAGGCGCTTCTGTTTGGCGACGGCGGCGTTCTGTCGTTTGGCGCCAACTGCTTTAACATGGCCTTTGTGCTGCCGTTTGTCGCTGCTATCGTGTTCCGTGCGCTCAACAGCCGTCTGCACGACAAGAGCTGGGGCACCTCGGTTTCTGCCATCGTGAGCGGTTGGGTCGGCCTGTGCCTGGCGGCCCTGTGCGCGGCAATCGAGTTTGGTATTCAGCCGATGCTCTTTACCAACGCTTCGGGCGCGCCGCTGTACTGCCCCTTCCCGCTGTCCGTGGCTATTCCGGCCATGTTGATCCCGCATATGCTGGTTGCCGGCGTGATCGAGGGCGTGGCGACGGCCGCCATCTACGGTTTCATTAAGAAGACGGCGCCGAGCATTATCGTCGGGCCCGAGGCCGTCGATGGCCAGCTTGCTGCCGAGGGCGCTGCTGCTAAGAAGACCTCGCTGGTCCCCACGCTCATCCTGATCGCCGTGCTTGTCGTGGCCACGCCGCTGGGCCTGCTGGCCACGGGTGACGCCTGGGGTGAGTGGGACGCCGAGGGCGCCGCGACCGCCGTTCAGGAGGCTGGCGACGACAGCCTGCAGGCTTCGGTCGGCCTTGATACCCCGACCTTTGCCGACGCTCTGCCTACGGGTGATTACCTGCAGGCCTATTCCGAGGAGCAGGGTCTTGGCTTTGCCGGCCAGGCTGCCATGTATATCCTCTCGGGCGTAATTGGCGTGGCGGTGCTCACCATCGCATTCCGCTTGATCTCGCTTACGGTCAAGGAAAACTGAGCGCATGCAGATGGTCAAGCTGCCTAGCTGGCTTGCGGCCGAGGAGCGATACGAGCCCGCGGGGGCTCGGCATCGTGTGATGCAAAAGAACGTCTTGCACCTGGCGAGCCTGCTTGAGCGGGTTCGCCTGGGTGGAGGCGCGCACGAGGGCGGGTCGATGGTCGACCGCGCCCTTTCTTGCGTTTCGGCTCCGGTGCGCCTGGTGGGGATGTTCGTCTGCGTCCTGTGCGTGTGTCTGACGCAGAGCCCGCTGTACCTCATGTTGATGGCGGCTATCGCGCTGGTGCTGGTCGCGGTGCGCCCCGCACGCGGGCTGCGTGCGACCATTGTACCGGCGCTCGGCGCCACGGGGCTTGCGGTGGTTCTGGCATTGCCTGCCCTGCTGCTGGGCGCGTCTGCCACGGGCGCCATGCTCAAGATCGCGCTCAAGACCTTCATTAATGTGTCGCTGGTGCTGGGCGTTTCGTGGACGCTTACCTGGAGCCGCATGTCGGCGGCGCTCAAAATGCTGCACCTGCCCGACGAGGTCATCTTTACCTTTGATATGGCACTCAAGCATATCGAGGTGCTGGGACGCACGGCGCACAATCTGTGCGAATCGGTCATGCTGCGCAGCGTTGGCCGTGCGCCTGGGGGATTTTCGCGTACCGATTCGATCGCGGGTATCATGGGTATGACGTTTATCAAGGCGATGGAATGCAGCCGCGCGATGGACGAGGCCATGCTCTGCCGCGGCTTTGCCGGTGCGTATCCGGCTCCTGCGCGGAGCGGCTTTGGCTGGCGCGATGCGGTTTACGCGGTCGTTGTGGTTCTGCTCGCCGTGTTGTGCGCGGTGCTGTAGCGCGGGCGGTCGATCCGTTGATGTGAATAGGGAAGGGCGACGTTTTGGCAAACGATACGAATGACGCGATGGGCGCGAGCGGTGCTGCTGGCGCCGAGACAACGCCGCTCATCGAGTTTCGCGACGTGGTGTTTTCCTATGCGGGCCATACGGTGGTCGATGGCGTTTCGCTGCAGGTGGACCGTGGGGAGCTCGTTGCCCTGCTAGGTCCCAACGGCTGCGGCAAGACGACGATCATGCGCCTTATCAACGGCCTTGAGCTCGCGGACGCGGGCACGTATCTGTTTGACGGGCATGCGGTCGATGCGGCATATCTCAAGGATCCCGCGGCTGCCCAGCGGTTCCATCAGCGCGTGGGCTTTGTGTTCCAGAATGCCGATGCGCAGCTCTTTTGCGCCACGGTGGGCGAGGAAGTTGCTTTTGGTCCCGCGCAGATGGGGCTGCCGGCAGACGAGCTCGAGCACCGCGTGCGCGATGCCATGGGGCTGTTCCAGGTTGCCGATCTGGTCGATGCCTCGCCCTATCAGCTTTCGGGTGGGCAAAAGAAGCGCGTGGCGCTGGCTGCGGTTGTGTCTATGAACCCCGATATCCTAGTACTCGACGAGCCTACCAATGGACTCGACGAGGATTCATGCGACATCGTGGTCAACTTCTTGCTGGCCTACGTCGCGGCGGGTAAGACGGTCTTGATGAGCACACATCATCAGGATTTGGTGCGGCGCCTGGGTGCCCGCGCCATCTATATCGATCGATATCACCATGTGGTCGAGGCGCCTTCGCCGTCGTATGGAACCGAAAGCGGTGCTACGGACTAGTTGCTGCGTAGAGCGTGCGTAGCCGCCCGCGCGGCTTTGCCGTGATGGTATAGTTATCCAGGTTTTTATGGGGGTGGCTATGCCAAGCTGGAACATTCATATCGCTCAGACGGAGCGTTTGCTGGAGCGCACCGGTGCGCTTGCCAAGAGCGTTCGCGACCGCAATGCCTTTTTGTTTGGCTGCGTGGTTCCGGATATCTTCGTGGGCTATATGGTCCCTGGCATCGCCGATCCCATCCCGTACCGCATTACGCACTTTGCCAAGCCTGAGCCCATCCCTAAGCCTCGTGAACATGAGTTCTGGGATACCTATGTGGCACCGTTGCTTAAAAGTTCGCCCACCGGTGCACCGGCCGCGGCAACTTCGATTATCGAGGAGCGCGAGCGACTGAACCGCGTGCACTATCCACAGCGCTACAAGGATGCCGAGCCGGTTGTCGGTCCCGGCGCCTGTGAGTTCTCGCTTGCGTCCGAAGATGTGGCGCAGTCGTTGCTCGATTTAACGCTGGGCGTCTGGTCGCATCTGGTGGCCGATACCGTATGGAATACGCGCGTGAATCAGTACCTGGAGGCGCACGGCGGCAAGCCGTGTGAGGAGTTCCGCATTAAAAAGCAAGGCGACTTTGACTGGTTTGGCAAGACGCTGGGCATTGTCTCCATCCCGCGTGCGACCGATCGCCTGTATACCGCTGCGACGCGTTTTGGGCAGTATCCCATCCATAAAGAATATGTGCTCAAGACCATCGGCGTCATGCACGAGATTGTACGCGAAAACCCCGGCGAGCCCGATCATCCGCCGTACCGCCTGCTGACCGAGAAATTCTTTGACGCAACGTTTACTGAGGTCATCGAGCTGACCGAAGCGGGCTTTGCGGCTCGCGTTGCCGCTTCTGACATTCCCGCAGTCCCCCTGATCGCTAGCTGCTAGCCGGCCGGCTTAACGGTGAACAGTTCAACCCAATCGACCAACAGCTCCCGTCGCAGGGCATTTTCAGCGGTACGTTCCTGATCGGTCTTTGGGATGTAGGGGAGCCCCGCCTTTTTATGAATGAGCTCGGCGATGTTGTTAAAGCTCTTCTTGTCCTTGATCTGGTCGTAGGTAATTTGTATGACATCGTAGCCCATGCTGGTGAGCGCGGTGGTGCGTTCGGCATCGGAGAGGCTTGCGGCTTCGCCATCGTGGGCGGAGCGGCCTTGGCATTCCAAAATGACGCCCATGCTGTCGGTGGCGCTCTCGATGAGGATATCGGCGTAGCAGCAGGTTTTGTCATACAGCGAGCGCGCGGCGTCGCTGAGTGGGATGCGCACGTTGTTGGTGATGCCGATACCCAGGCCGCCCTCGTCACGGGGGAGTGAGACGAGTATGGATGTTTGGACTTCGAAAGGCGAGGCGGTCTGCCCCGTCATGTGCTCGGCCGCCCAGCGGAGCTGCTTAACGCCGCGCAGGCCTGCGGCCTGCTTAGCGAACGCGGCGATATCCGCCGCGCTGAGGAGCGGTTGGCGCTTCCACAGGTTGGTGTCATTGCCCTTGGTGTCGTTAACTCGCTCCCAGCCGCAGTTGGGTGGAATGAGCTTAAGCGAAATAGATTCATCGAGTTGTTGCTGCGTTCGCTCGCAGGGCTTAAACACTGCAAAGGAGCCGCACATCTCGTAGCAAGCCATGAGTAACTGGTTGCGTGAGACCTTCGCAGCAAGGTTGAGCAGCGTAAACTCGGGCGACGTGACATCAAATCCATGCTCAGTCTGCCTAAACGACCCAGGAGGTGGCTCTTGGGTCAGGAGATGCGATTTAAACAGGCTTCGCGACCCAGATTGTGCCCGGGTGAATACAAGCCTGTGAAGCGGTGCGTGAAGCAGGTCTTTTACAACCGCATGACTTCTGAGGCCGCAACATCTGCGATCCATATTGCCAAGGCTAATGGCAGGGTAAAGACCCAGTATTTGCGGCGGGATGCGGTGATAGTTAAAAGCAGTTTGGCCGCATAGCGTCAGATCCACGATGCCCTCCTGGCTGAAAAGCGTGCCTATGGATTAAGGAGTGCCAGCGTCAATTCGGAAGTATGCGGCAAAATCTGAACCCTATGAGCGGACCTGGCTTTTGAGGCTAGTCTATCAGGCATTTTGTTGCGAAAAAACAGGGTGTGCTCGGAGGTTCGAGAATTTGCCGCATACTTCCGAAAACCAGGTCGATTTGGTTCTTGCTAAAACGATTTATCAGCCCTGTGTGAGGTGTGGGTTTGCCACCGGGCGAACACTTTTAGCGCCTGGGGCTTTATTTTTTGGGCCTCGAAGGGTGGATTTCGCGCTTTTGGT
>URAQ01000028.1 GCA_900545875.1 uncultured Collinsella sp. | reverse complement strand
TGTGAAGTTTGCGGTGATGATCCTGGGCGCTTTTGATCTGGCTACCATGTGGGAGGCTGTCTTTGCCGACGTGGGCGTTGCCTTCATTGCCATTCTCAATGCAACCCGGTGTCTAAAAACTGAGGAGTTCCGCTCCTGACGGAGCAAGTTCCACGCCCCGCCCGGAATATTTCTGGGCGGGGCGGTTTTTTTCATGAATTTGATCCGGTTTTTCCAAGAAGCTGCTGGCGTTTTCCACACTCTCGTGTTATCTTGTGGATAGAACCCATCCAAAAGGAGATCTCCTATGAAACGCTTCTTGCTGCCGCTGTGGGTCTTCATCTTAGGCATGGAAAACTCCTTCTAATACCTGGTGGTTAACTACTTATCGCTCGGCTCGGATTCGCCCTCGTTATCGAAGGCGCCCTTGATGGGGGCGAGCAGCATGAGCATGTTACGGCCTTCCAGCTTGGGCTGGGACTCGACCGTAGCGAACGGTTTGAGGTCCTCTGCGAGGCGCTCGAGCACGTTCAGACCCTGCTCCGGGTGGGCCATCTCGCGGCCGCGGAACATGATGGTGATCTTGACGCGCGCGCCCTTCTTGAGGAAGCGCAGGACGTGACCCTTCTTGGTCTCGTAATCGCCCACGTCGATCTTGGGTCGGAACTTCATTTCCTTGACCTCGACCTTGGACTGGTTCTTACGAGCAGCCTTGGCCTTCATGGCCTGCTGGTACTTGAACTTACCGTAGTCCATGACCTTGCAGACCGGCGGCTCCGCGTTGGGAGCGATCTCGACCAGGTCGAGACCCTGATCGTCGGCGACGCGCTGGGCATCGCGGATGGCGAACAGGCCGAGCTGAGAGCCATCGACGCCAATCAAACGGCACGAAGATGCAGTGATCTCGTCGTTGATGCGGGTGTCATCAGACTTAGCTATTTTCCCTACCTCCATTCATAAAAAAATAACCCGGCGCTTCTCAGCAACCAGGTCGTACACATAGACTTCCTCGATTTGAGGAAGGTAATCTAAGTTGTATGACCAGTCAGCTGCTCATTGGCGCCAAAAGGTGGGAACCCTCGGGTTCCTCTTTAGGGCATTGCGGAAACAACGCCTTGGGAATAATAACACGTACAGCGCGTTATCACATTACGTACACGAAA
Source organism: uncultured Collinsella sp. (assembly GCA_900545875.1). GTDB lineage: Bacteria > Actinomycetota > Coriobacteriia > Coriobacteriales > Coriobacteriaceae > Collinsella. The sequence goes on along the minus strand of URAQ01000028.1, from coordinate 10,727 downwards.
AAGGGGCCTTGACCCCCTTGAACGCTCACTTGCATGTATGGTGCCCGAGGCGAGACTCGAAGGGACTTCGCTTCGCGAAGCCCCGGGCTTCGGGCGCATGGCGCCCTCGCCACGCTCCGCTACAAACAGGCCACAGGCCTGTTTGCTTAACGCTCCGCGCGCTCACGCGAGTTCGGCACGAAAAAGGGGGCCGCAACCCCCTTGAACGCTCACTTGCATGTATGGTGCCCGAGGCGAGACTCGAACTCGCACGTTGTTGCCAACGGTGGATTTTGAGTCCACTGCGTCTGCCAATTCCGCCACTCGGGCACGCAATGCGTGAGTTAGTTTATCACAGCTTTCTACCGATTAGTCCGAAAATGGAACTTCGAGCATTTCGATGAGTTCGACCGTGCGTAGCATCTCGCGCTGACGGCATCCGCGACCGTCGACCGAAGCCTCACCCATCTGGTTATCGTAAGGGTCCTCGCGCATGCCGCCGAAAGAGGGCTCAAACTCTGCCTGGAATCGATTGTTGGCCACCATACGCCATGGGTCGAGATTGCCAAAGTAGTGACGGCGGCGCCACTCCTCCCCCATCCTGCGAGCAGAAGATCCAAATGACACGTCGGCGTTGAGCCAACCGGTCTGCGGCGTATAGAACTCTGCCCAGTCGTGCGACCCCACCGAATCGGGCGCAACATACAGGCCGCTCTGCCAACGGGCAGGCACGACCGCGATACGGCACATGGTGATAAACGTGAGCGCCATAACGCCGCAATCGCCGCGGAGCGAATGCGCACAGTCATCGGCAATAGATCCCAAAAGCAAGTACGGCGGCTGATAGCGATAGTCAATATACTGCGTCAGGTAATCATAGATAGCACGGGCGCGATCGAGCGGATCCTCGAGTCCGTCAACAACACCGGCCGTCAGCTGCTGCAGATACGGCGTGAATGCAATGTGCGGACGGTCCTCGGAAATATCCTCGGGCAGAGGCGCGTCCATACGCGGATGAACCGGAAGTGTGCCACCGTAGACATCACGATAAGCAGCATCGATGTGATAACGATAAGTCACCGAGAATGAGCGCTCACTCGAAGAAGACCACGAGGCGGTACGCGCCGAAGCGTTCGCGGGAGCAACAGCACCCTCCGGCGTCATGTCGAGAATCTCGACCCGAGACTGCTGACGGCAGGCAGCCGCGACGGGAAGCCAAGCGCAAACGGTCTCTCCCTCCAGAGCGCCGGGGACAGACACGGACGCTTTAAGCGTAATGACGCGAGCCAATCCGTTTTGTGACTCCATCTCCTTGAGCATCTCGTCGCGCAGTGCTATTCCGTCCGTAGAATCGGGACGCATGCCGGGGACCTCTTTGGGATATACGCGAAGCGAATCGAGGAAGTTGTCGAGAACGAACAGCTCGCCATCGATAAAGCGCCAGTCAATACGCTTACGGTCAATCAGATCGTCAAACTGCTCCTCGGTAAACTCAGGCCACTCCTCGCGAATCATCGCAATAGCTCGATCGCGCGACACCGAAAAATGAAGCGGCGTCTCAAGCATGCGATACCGCTCGGCACGAACGCAGGCAGCAAGCGAGGGATCGGGATCTTGGGCAAGTAGGCGGTCGCAAGCCTCAATAGCCTGCGAAAGATACCCCGCGTCCTTTAAACGCAGAATCTCGGGTGGCAAGCCAACATCTAGAAAACGGAAGTCATCATTGCAAACATCAACAGAGCAACCAACAGGACCCTCGTCAATAACCTTCCCATCCGAAGGCAGCACATTAATAACAGCCATACCAAACTCCAAGTCATTAGAACTCTTGAAGTCCATTGTAGCGAGATAAAAAGAAAGCCCCAATAAAGGAACCCTCAACACCGATAAACGGTACCTATAAAAAATGAATTCAGCCCAGTAACCCTGTGGCGAGTTAACGAAGGAGGCCCCGTTCACCCGAAGCTTTTCCCATTGCGCGACTTCTGGCAAAGCCAGGTGAGCGCAAGGGAAAAGCGTAGGGTGAACGGGACCTCCGACGGGAAAGTTAAACCGCTACTTACGCCTTGTTGACGGAGCCAAACTCCTCCATGAGCTCCTTGGTGCGGGCAACGATGTTGTCGCGACCAGGCTTGAGGAGCTTGCGGGGGTCAAAGCCCTTGCCCTGCTGATCCTTGCCAGCCTCGATATACTCGCGAACGCCCTTGGCGAAGACGAGCTGCAGATCGGTGTTGACGTTGATCTTGGAGATACCCAGGGAGATGGCCTTCTTGATCTGATCCTCGGGGATGCCGGTACCACCGTGCAGAACGAGGGGCAGGTCGCCGGTCTGAGCCTTGATCTCGCCCAGACGCTCGAAGGAAAGGCCAGCCCAGTCGGCGGGATACACGCCGTGGATGTTGCCGATACCGCAGGCGAGGAAGTCGACGCCCAGGTCAGCAATCTGCTTGCACTCAGCGGGGTCAGCGAGCTCGCCGTTGGAGGTCACGCCGTCCTCGGTGCCGCCGATGCCGCCGACCTCGGCCTCGATGGACATGCCCTTGGAGTGGGCAAGCTCAACGAGCTCCTTGGTGCGGTCGAGGTTAAGCTGGAAGGTCTCCTCGTGAGAGCCGTCATACATGATGGACGTGAAGCCGGCCTCGATGCACTTGAAGCAGTCCTCGTAAGAACCGTGATCGAGGTGAAGGGCGACGGGGACGGTAACGCCCGTGGCCTCGACGGCAGCCTTGACCATGTCGGCGCAGACCTTGAAACCGCCCATCCACTTAGCGGCACCAGCGGTGCACTGAAGGATCAGCGGAGACTTGGCCTCCTCGGCGGCCTGGAGAATAGCCAGGGTCCACTCGAGGTTGTTGGTGTTGAAGGCACCGAGAGCGTACTTGCCGGCCTCGGCCTTCTTGAGCATGTCTGCTGCGTTGACGAGCATAAAAGAAACCTCCTGTAAGGTTGCTCCGATAACGCCTGAGATTTTACCACGACATACCCGAGCATAAACGTTCGTTTGTTCACGAATACCATCCGATTGGACAAATTTTGACCGTTTGCCCCACAGAATCGACCCACTGGGGAAAATAGCTTGACGATTGAGCGGTCTTCGTGGTTCGAAAGACGGCTTCGAGCCTACATCTGCATAAACGGGTTCTGCATAAGTTCGCGCGCCATCGTGGTCGAATCGCCATGGCCCGTCAAGCAAACGGTATCGGGCGGAAGCGTCTTGGCAAGTTTGGAGAGCGAGCGCATAATCGCCGCCTCGTCACCGCCGGAAAGATCGGTACGACCGTGACTGCCCGGGAAAAGCGTGTCGCCCACAAAGGCGATGTTCCCCTGCTCGGTCGCGGCGAACAGGACGATGCCGCCCGGCGTATGCCCCGGCGTCTCGATCACCTGCAGACAGACGTCGCCCACCTCGATTGTATCGCCCTCGGCAAGCAAGCGCGTCGGCTCACCCGGATCGGGCGTCTCGATACCCCACATGGCGCGCTGCTCCTCGATATTTGCGCGAGGTACCGTCACGTCCTTAGCGCACAACTCATATAGTGCGCTGTCGCCAACGACAGCTCGAACCCCGGCAACCCCGCCAACATGGTCGGCATGACCGTGCGTGCAGACAGAGCCGAGTACGCGCACCTCGGGATGCGCGGTGCGGATATGCTCCACAAGACGCTCTCCCTCCCACGCCGGATCGACGATTAAGCACTCGTCATTCGAAATCACGGCGTAGCTGTTGGTCTGAATCGGGCCGTTGACGAGTGCCTCAATCGAAGCCGCGCCTCGGGGTGTCAGGTCCAAAGTCATATCGCCCATGCGCATACCCTCCTTCTAAAATACGTTCGAGGCACCAAACGATGCCTCGAACGTAACCAATATCTATGATGCTGAGAGGCTCTCGCACCTACACACGGCGCTTGAGTTGCGCTCCGCCCTCGCCGGGCATAAGACGGCGAGCGTCGTAGACCGAATCGACACTGCTGATGGAAGCCAGCAGCGGATCCAGGCCGCTCGCATCCGATATTTCGACCATAAAGCGCAGGGTCGCAATACCCTCGCGGTTGGTCGACGTGGCGGCAGAAAGGATATTGCCGCCTGCATCGCCAATGGCAATGGTGACGTCCTTGAGCAGGCCCATGCGGTCCAGGCACTCGACCACGATCTCGACCTGGAAGAGGGTGTCGGCAGTGCCGTCCCACTCCACATCGATCATGCGCTCGGGATGTTCCATAAGACCCTTGACGTTGGGGCAGTTGGCGCGATGCACCGAAACGCCACGACCGCGCGTGATGAAGCCGACGATGTCGTCACCCGTCACGGGGTTGCAGCAATGAGCCAGACGGACCAGCAGGCCGCTGTTGCTCTCGCCCTTGACGATAATGCCGTTACTGGCGCTCTTGCCGCGCTTTTGCGGCTTGCGGTTGGAGCCGCGAGCGGGCTGCTTCACGACCTCGGCGATAGCCTCGGCCTTGGTGAGCTGTTCCTCGGGCTTGGGGTCCAAGATTTGCTCGACCTTATTGCCCACAGCGCGCGGGGCAACCTTGCCGGCGCCGACGGCGGCAAACAGGTCCTCGAGCTGCTTGAAGTTAAACTGCTCCGCCACGGCGTTGAGTGCACGCGTCGAACGCGGCGTAGAAATGCCATAGCCACGCTTACGCAGGTCCTTGGCCAGCATATCGCGACCGGCGGCAGCGTCGTCGTCCTTGGTCGCAGCGGCAAAATAGCGGCGGATCTTTGACTTGGCGGAAGGTGTCTTAACGATCTTGAGCCAATCGCGCGACGGCTTGGAACTCTTGTTAGTCAGGATTTCAACGCGGTCGCCCGTCTTGATCTCGTGCGTGAGCGGAGCCACCGCACCGTTGATTTTGGCGCCGACGCAATGGTTTCCCACCTCGGTATGAACGGCATAGGCAAAGTCGAGCGGCGTGGAGCCAGCACGAAGCGCCATGACCTCGCCTTTGGGCGTGAAGACAAAGATCTCCTGATCGAACAGATCGACCTTCAGCGAGTGCAGGTATTCCTTGGCATCGGTAATCTCGTCGGAAGCCGCCCAATCGAGCGAATGCTTGAGCCAGTTGATCTGGTCGTCCAAACGTTGAGCGTCATTGGTCTTGGAAGCAGACGATCCGCCCGACTTCTTATATAGCCAGTGGGCGGCAATGCCGTACTCGGCCTGCTCATGCATCTCGTAGGTTCGAATCTGAATCTCGAGCGGACGAGCCGTAGGGCCGATGACCGTCGTGTGGAGCGACTGGTAGTTATTGACCTTGGGCATGGCGATATAGTCTTTAAAGCGACCAGGCATGGGGTGCCACAGCGTATGCACCGCACCGAGCGTGGAGTAGCAATCGCGCACCGAATGGGTAATTACGCGCAGCGCCACCAGGTCGTAGATCTCGGAGAACTCCTTGCCCTTGCGCTTCATCTTTTGGTAGATGGACCAATAGTGCTTGGAGCGGCCGTTGATCTGGAAGTCCTCCAGACCAATGCGGTTGAGCTCATCGGTAAGCGTCTTGATGGTCTCGGCAAGGTAGCGCTCGCGGACCTCGCGCGACTCAGCCACCATGCGCGCGATGCGCTGGTAGGCATCGGGCTCCAGGTAGAAGAAGGACAGGTCCTCGAGCTCCCACTTAATAGAGCTCATGCCCAGGCGGTCGGCCAAGGGCGCGTACACGTCCATGGTCTCGCGAGCCTTAAACAGGCGACGATCCTCGCGCAGGGCTGCCAGCGTTCGCATGTTGTGCAGACGGTCGGCAAGTTTAACGATGATGACGCGAATGTCCTTGGACATGGCGAGGAACATCTTGCGCAGCGTGAGCGCCTGCTTCTCGTCCATGCTGTCGACTTCGATGTTGGTGAGCTTGGTCACGCCATCGACGAGCTCGGCCACCGTATCGCCAAACAGGCCGGAAACATCGGTGAGCGAGGTCTCGGTGTCCTCGACGGTATCGTGCAACAGCGCGGCGCACACCACGTCACAATCCATCTTGAGATCGGCCAAAATGATGGCAACCTCGACGGGATGGTTAATGTACATCTCACCCGAGCGGCGCTTTTGGTTACAGTGTTTCTCGGCGGCAAAGCAGTAGGCTTGCTCCACCTTGGAGAAGTCGTCCTCATTCATATATTTGAGGCACAAGCGCTCCAGCTTGTCGTAGCTGTCCGCCATAATCTCGGGCGGCAGCTCATCGGCATGCTTATAGTGCTCCATCTCCGAAAAAGGCTGGAGGGTGGAATCATGGGCGGTACGGGCTGCGGCATCCATCGAGGTCCCCTTCCCCTAGGCCCGCGGTACGATCGGGCGGTTAACTTTGGCTAGCATATCAGAAGCGCACGAATCGAGCGCCCAACTCCGGAAAGCCGAGAACTCCATGCGCGAGCGCAAGCCCTCCAAATAGCGAATTGACCTGCTCAATTGCACGCGGCCGGGGTTTTCGGCCATCGCGATGCGACGGGTGTCGTCAAACCCCGAAACGCGACAAAAACCAAGCTCTTCGAAGATTCCCAAGCCGCTTTCCACCGAGCGCTCGTCGACCGGCGTGCGAGCATCGATGGCAAGGCACATCTGCGCGATGTCGATATCGCTCGCGCTAAAGAAATCGTCCCCGGTCTTGCCGCGGTTGGAGCGCCACATGGTCTGCAGCGCGCGATAGAGCGTGACGAGCTCGTCGCGCTCGGGCGCATAGCAGTCGAGTAGGCGCTCGTTAATACGGGCGTCACGCGACTAATAGAGTAGATGGATCACGGCGGGTTGGCCATCGCGACCGGCGCGGCCGCTCATCTGGTTAAACTCAATGCCGCCAAACGGCATGTGATAGAGCACGACATGGCGAATATCGGGAAGGTTGACGCCCTCGCCAAAGGCGGATGTCGAGACGATGCAGCTGAGGCTGCCGTCTCGAAACGCCTCCTCTACGCGATGGCGGTCGGTGCGCGTAAGGCCAGCGTTATAGAACGCGATACGGGTCGCACAGTCGGGAACGCGTTTGCGTAGTGTCTTGGCGAGCGCCACGGACTGGTCGCGCGAATTGACGTAAATGACGGTCTTCTCCCCCGTCGCCACGATCGACACCAAACGGTTCTCGCGACTTGCAAGATCACGGTCGTCCTCGAGCTGCAGGTTCTCGCGCACCGTCTCGTCGACCACCGTGTGAGTGATCGGAAGCATGCGGGCAAGCTCGGCCACGACCGGAGCCGTCGCGGTGGCCGTCGCGGCCATAACGACCGGGTCGCCCAGGGCTTTGAGGATATCGGGCATGTCGAGATAGGCGCTGCGGTCGCCGCCCTTGGCAAGACCGGCATGATGCGCCTCATCGATAACGACAAAACCGATGCGCCCCGAACGCGCAAAGCGGTCGCGGTGAATGGACAGGAACTCGGGCGTCGTGAGCACGATGCCGGTACGGCCCGAAGCCAAGCCGGCAAACACGTCATCGCGCGCCGCCTCCACGGTCTCGCCGGTCAGCACGCCAACGCCAATGCCAAGCGATGCCATCGTCGACGAGAGGTGATAGGCCTGGTCGGCAACAAGCGCACGCAGCGGATAGACAAAGATGCTCGCACGTCCGCGAAGCACCGCCTCACGCGCGGCATGTACATGGAAGATGAGCGACTTGCCGCGCCCCGTTCCCATAACGGCCAGAACACTTTGGTGATCGGCCAGGGCATCGAGCGCCTCGACCTGCGCGCGGTGCGGCTGGTTCGAGCCGATAAAGCTATGGATAAGCGAGCGCGTGAGCTCGGTATAGGAAAGCTGGGCGAGCGTCTCGCGCTTGCGCGACTCCAGGCGCAGGCCAGAATCCGCCGGCTGCACGCCACGACGAAGCTCGCATGCCGGATCGTCGACGCCGGGCAGCGTGGTATCGCGGACCAGAACATCCTTGATCATGAGCTTGGGCTTCACACGCCCCTGCCAATGCTCGGCAACGGCCTCGAACACCAAGTCGACAGCGCTATCGCAGTTGATGAGCTTATCGATTTGCGGCACGCGGAACATGATGGCCGGCACGCTCGCGGCGCCATCGGTCGCCACAAAGCGCATGTGCTCGCCGGTTTTGCCCACCACGGCGCGATCGCACATCGTCACGCCCTCGGCGGCCAGCAGCGGCACCTTGTTGCCCTGGCCAAACGGCTCAAGACGGGAAATCTGCTCTATAGTCTCGATATTCAGCTCGGAAAGGTCGACCGTGGCGGCAACCTCGTCGATGTCTTCAAAGTCCTCAGCGGGAAGCTCCGATAGCACGGCGGAAAGGCGACGACGGAATTCATCGAGCTTGGATGCCTCGATAGTCACACCCACCGCACCGGCATGTCCGCCGCGACGAATCAGCAGGTCGGAACAGCGCTCGACGGCGTCAAACAGGTTAACTTTGCCCACCGAGCGACCAGAGCCGCGCGCGATACCGTCCTCGATCGAGAACAGCAGCGCCGGCACGTGATAGCGGTTGGTCAGACGGCTTGCCACGATGCCCTTAACGCCCTCGTGCCAGCCTTCGCCGCCCACAACGATCGCGCGCCCGCCGTCATAGGTCTCCTCGACCTTTGCCATGGCATCGCGCGTGAGCTCCGCCTCGATCTCACGGCGCTGGCGGTTGATTTCCTCGAGCTCAGCCGCCAGCGCGCTTGCTTCGATGGGATTGCGGGCAAGCAGCAGGTCGAGCGCCAGCTTGGGATCGGCCATGCGGCCGGCAGCGTTTAAGCGGGGAATGAGCGAGAATGACAGGCCATCCGCCGTAATGCTCGAAAGGTCCGCCTTGGCAAGCGCGGCAAGCGCGATATAGCCGGGGCGAGCGGTTACGCGCATCTGCTGGATGCCCTCGGCAACCAGCGCGCGGTTCTCGGGCGTGAGCGGCATCATGTCGGACACGGTGCCCAGCGCCGCGACCTCGATTAGCGAACGCCAATACGACGGCTTGCCCAGGCGCTCACCCAGGACTTGCACCAGCTTGAGCGCCACACCAGCACCGGCAAGCTCGCGCGAGGGGCCCTCGTCCTCGAGCTTGGGGTCGGTCAGGGGCACACCCTGCGGCACCTGGTCGGAGGGCTCGTGATGGTCCGTGACCACCAAATCGATCCCCAGGTCCTCCAAATAGGAAACCTCTTCCTTGGCGGCAATGCCGTTATCGACGGTCACGATCAGCTGGGGGCGAGCGAGCTCGTTAACGCGGTCGAGTGCCGCGCGCGAAAGACCGTAGCCCTCATCAAAGCGGTGCGGAATAAACGGCGTGACATCGGCGCCAAACGTGCGCAGCGCCTCGGTCAACAGGCAGGTCGACGTAATACCGTCAACGTCAAAATCGCCAAAGACTGCAATGTGCTCGTGGTTGCGAATAGCACGCTCGACGCGGTCGGCAACGACCGACATGCCCGGGATAATGAGTGGGTCGGCCCAGTCGCGATCGAGCGAAGGCGTCAAAAACAATTGGCCCTCTTTGATGGAGTCAATGCCGTGCGCGACCATAATGCGCGCCACCAGCCCGGGAATGCCCAGACCAGCCGAAAGCTCCTTTTCGAGCTCGGGGTTTTGCTGAGCGACCGCCCAGCGATGCGTCGTCTTAAGCGATGACATAGGCACCCACCCCTGATAGGGGCAGGTCGCCGCGATACCTCTCACGGTTCATAGCGATGAGTCCTCTGTGTATGCCCGCTTCGGCAGGCAGATCTGTTGAACGGTTTTATTATACCGTGCAGCGCGGACGCAAAACGCCGCGGTGCGCCGCGGTTTCGGCAAACGATGGCGGTAATGGCCTCGAAATAATCGAGCGTTTCAGCCGCACGGACGCATACGAGCGTCTAGCATATCCATACAAACGAGTTCGCGGATAAAGGGAGTCACGGGACATATGAAGCAATGGGCTGGACTGGGAAAGTTCCTCGCGGGGCATATGCAGATCATCGTTCCGATTTGCGTGGCGCTCGGCGTGCTCTTTCCCCAGCAGATCGGCGTGCTCAAGCCCATCGTTCCCACCTTGTTTGCCTTTATGACGTTCCAAGGTGCGCTCAGCAACACCTTTCACCAGGTAGCCGAGGTGTTCCACCGTCCGCTGCACCTGATTCTGGCGTTGCTGGTCTCGGCAGTGCTTATTCCCATCGCGGCGTATGCCATGGGGTCACTCTTCTTTGGCTCCAACCCCAACCTTGTCTGCGGCATCGTGCTCGAGTACAGCGTGCCCGTGGCCGTCACCGCTTTTATGTGGATCAGCATGTTCGGCGGCAACGGCCCGCTCGCGCTCACCATCATCCTGACGTCCTCGGTTATCTCCCCTGTGACGATTCCGCTCACGCTTAAGCTCTTGCTGGGTGCCACCGTCTCGATCGATGTGCCGAGCATGATGCAAGACATGGCCTTTATGATCGCCATCCCCGCCGTGCTCGGCATCGTGATCAACGAGCTCACGCGTGGATGGGGACACGAGAAGCTCTCCCCCGCGCTCTCGCCCGCCTGCAAATTCATGATGATGGGCGTTATCGCCTCCAACTCCACCGCCATGAGCGAGTACGTGCTGCACATGAACGCGGTGCGCCTGGAAGTCGCCCTCTTTATTTTGACCTTCGCCATCAGCGGCTTTGTCGTCGGTTTTCTGGTCGCCCGTGCGCTGCATCTGCCATATAGCGAGACGACTACCATGTGCTTTACCTGCGGCATGCGTAACATCTCTTCGGGCGCCGTCATCGCCACGCAATACTTTCCGGGCGAAGTCGTGTTTCCCGTCATGTGTGGAACGTTGTTTCAGCAGGTACTCGCCTCGTTTATCGGGCAC
>URAQ01000027.1 GCA_900545875.1 uncultured Collinsella sp. | reverse complement strand
CCTCTCGCTCACGGCTTCGCAGAGTCACGCGAGGCAAAGGCATGCGCCGCGGGTCTGACGACGCGGGCTTGCCAACGAGTTTTGGCTAATAGATTGGTTTGTGTGCCGCCCCTTTGGGGCGGCACTTTTTGTGTGGGGTCCCGGTCTCCACAATTTTCGTCAAGCTTTTGGTTAGATTTTGGTCAGTTGGCGTAAGGGTGGAAGGCCAAAAGATTGCTGGCGAAAAAAGCTCAGAGAAAGTGCTGGTAGGGGAGTTGTTGAGCTTTTCGACAGCTTTTGAGCAAAAGAAACTTTGTGGCTATTGCCGGCGATTGCGTTGTCGCGGTCATGGCGGTGCGGGATGCTGGTCGTAAGCGTCGAACGCTCCGATTTTGGAGGCCAACATGGACCTGTTTCTTGAGACCCCACAGCAACAAGCCGAGCGCATGCTGCGGCAGCAGCGGCGGCTTATAGAGATGCAAATGCAAGGGGTTGCCAACCAGGCGCCCGTGCAAAACGTCGTGCCCGCTGCTGTACCTGCAGCCGTGCCCGGGTGCGAATCGGCACCAGAGGCCTATTCCGTACAGCAAGATTCATATGCGCAGGAGCTCGCGTTCGACAAGCGTCGTGCGCGTCGTCGCCGCGTGGGCCAGCGCCTGCGCACATTGGCGATGATCGTGCTCATTCCGCTAGGACTTGCGGCAATCTTCTTGGCCTCATATGCCCTCACGTGCATTCTCAACGGTGCCTCGCCCAATGAGGTGCTCCAGCATCTAGCGGCCCTGGGCCAGCGCCTAGGCGATGTCGCAACAACCATCCGCGCCGGCTGGGAGAGTTAGCGTTTGTCACATTAGGACTTCCAGGGTGTACGAATTATCGCCACGAGCAGAATTCTTGCATCCTGTGGGTCCTGTCGTGCGACTGAATAGTATTATTGAAGATAAATAATAATAGGATTTGCTATGTATAAGCAGGATTTAGAGCAGACTCTTTTGGGCATTGACGAAGAGGCGGAGCTGGAAATAGGTCCAAGAGACGACAGGCCGAACGTTGTATTGGTGGGAGGAAGCGCCTTCATGCTAAACGATGTGACGAATCGTTCGGTTACACATGACATTGATGTGTTTGAGGCAGATAGGTGCCTCCGCGAGATCATAGCTCGATACCCCGAGGTGAATGGTATGGCGGTGGCATATTGTAATCAGATGCCGTTCAATTACGAAGATCGTTTGATTCCCTTGGATATTGGGGCGCGCTTTATCAGGTACTTTACGCCATCCTTGGAGGACCTGGCGGTAATGAAGCTCTATGCCTGTCGTCCGAACGACATCATCGATCTTCATAGCCAGGCATTCGTCGACCGACTTGATTGGGGACTGCTCGAACGGCTTATATTCGACGAGGGCGAGGCGCTGGCGTCGTCGCCTTCGGAGCGGAGTTATCAAGAGATGGTCTGCGCATACAGCCAATACAAAAAGGAGGTGCTCGGTTGAATCTGACCTTTGAGGGATTCTTAAAAGGCTATTGCCGAGAGCTATCCGGACAGCAGTCGCTCAGTTTTAGAAAACTGGTTAAGAAAGCGACGACGGTTGCGCCGCGCGTGGCGGAGCCCCTGTTTTTGCTCGCTTTGGCACAGGGTAAAGCCGAATACGTTCTGGGCTTATCCGAGGGTTCGTGGATGGAAGAGGGTTACCGAGGCGTTTTGTCCTTGTACGCCCAAACGGGTAGCCTGGCATCTCTATGCGCCGAGGACAAACTTCCTAATCGTTATGCCAACGTTTGGCGTGCGTATAGAGCGGTGAAGGAAAAGCCAGTGGCGGACAGAAGAATCAACGCCCTGATGCGAAAAAGAACGTTGGGAGCGCTAGAGGAATCGGGTGTAACGCGCTACGGTCTCTGCCGCGATTTGAATCTGAATAAGGGAAACGTGTACGCATATTTAGCCGGTGATGACTCAAAGGTGAGCAGGGAGACGGCGCGCCGCATTATGGAATATGCGGAGGAGAGGGGCGCCCAAGAAGGGGCCGGGCGCCCGGTGCGTATGGCGGGGTAAGATTGATCGCGGTTTTGATTGGTGCTCGATTGGGTTTGTTGGGCGGAGTTTATGTCTGCTATTGATATTGTGCTTGTTGTGATCGCCTTGGTGGCGGTGGGGGTTGCTGTGGCTTGCGCCCTCCAGCTCAAGAGCCTGCGTGCCGAGTTGCGGGAGCGTGGCGACAGTAGCGCGGAAACGCTGGCAGCACTCGAGCAGGCCAACAACGCGCTCGATGCCCTGAACGTCGCGCTGGCCGAAACTCGCCGCACGGCCAATGCCATCGCGCAGCAGCAGACGACAGATGCGGCCGTGGAGCAGCAACGTTACCTGACCATCGCACGTGAGTTTTCGCAAGCTGGTGACCGGATGGATGACCTGCGCCGCGAGACGGCCCAACAGCTCGGCGCCAACCGCGAGGGCATCGAGCATCGCCTGGACAAGGTGCGCGAGACGGTCGATGCCCAGCTGGGCGCCATCCGCAAGGACAACAACGTGCAACTCGATCAGATGCGCGCGACGGTGGACGAGAAACTCTCCCGCACGCTCAACGACCGCCTGTCTGCATCGTTTAAGCAGGTGAGCGACCAGCTCGAGGCCGTGTACAAGGGTCTGGGCGACATGCAGTCCATCGCCACCGGCGTGGGCGACCTTAAGCGCGTGCTGGGCAACGTGAAGGCGCGTGGCATTTTGGGCGAGGTACAGCTGGGTGCAATTCTGGCGGACATCCTTACACCCGACCAGTATCTGGAAAACGTCGCCACCAAGCCCGGCGCCTCGGAGCGCGTTGAGTTTGCCGTCAGGCTGCCGGTGGACGAGGGCGACCCCGTGCTGCTGCCGATTGACTCCAAGTTTCCGGGCGACGCGTACGAGCACTTGCTCGACGCGCAGGAGTCGGGCGATGCGGAGACCGTGGCGGCTGCGCGCAAGACGCTCGACACCATGGTCAAGCGGGAGGCCAAGGACATCTGCGAAAAGTACCTGAGTGTGCCGGCAACGACCAACTTTGGCATTCTGTTCGTTCCGTTTGAGGGACTGTACGCCGAGGTCGTCAGCCGCCCCGGGCTTATCGAGACCCTGGGCCGCGACTATCACGTCAACGTTGCCGGTCCCAGCACCATGGCGGCCATCCTCAACAGTCTGCAGATGAGCTATCAGACGTTTAAGTTGCAAAAACGTACCGACGACGTGCTGCGCGTGCTCTCCGCCGTCAAGGCCGAGCTGCCGCGCTATCAAAAGGCACTGCGCCGCGCCCAGCAGCAGATCGAGACCGCGGGCAAAACGGTCGAGGGCATCATCACCACGCGCACCAACGTCATGGAGCGCAAGCTCAAGGACATCGACGCGCTGGAAGATACCGACCAAGCCGATGAGATCTTGGGACTCACGCCCGCGGACCTTCTCACAGACCAAGAAGACGAGGACTAATTGCAACAAGACGGCGGGGTGCCGGCGTAAACGCGGGTGCCCCGCTGCTTTTCGCATCGCGCTTGCCTGAAGTGTGCTCCAATGTGCAACAATGGCGTTTCGCCCCATCAGACGCGAAAGGAAGCCCATGTCCCAGAGAAGCACCAGCCCGCTCAGCCGCTCCACCGTGCGCCGCACGCTGCAGCGGTTTTGGGGTGTCACGCGCGCGCAGCCGCTGATTGTCTTTCTCTCGGTGTTCTCGTCGGCGGGCTACATCTTTTTGCTCACGTTTGCCAACACCTACGTGATGGCCCTTATCGTCGACCGCGTCCAGGCCGGCCCCGTGGCGGGCGACCAGGTGTTTGAGGTCTTTGGTCCCTACATTCTGGCACTCGTGCTCGTTAACCTAGTGGGCCAAATCCTCTCCAAGCTGCAGGACTACACCGTCTACAAGCTCGAGATTGCGGGCAACTATCACCTGGCGCGCCTATGCTTCGACACGCTCTCCAACCAATCCATGACATTCCATACCAGCCGCTTTGGCGGATCGCTTGTGAGCCAGACAAGCCGTTTTATGAGCGGCTATACGGGGTTGGTGGACGTGACGGTGTATTCGCTCATCCCCACCATCACCTCGGTCATCTGCACCGTGGCCGCACTCGCCCCGGTGGTACCGACGTTTACCGTGATCCTGGTGTGCATCATGGTCGTCTACATCGCGTTTGTCTGGCTTATGTACAAGCGCATCATGCCGCTTTCGGCCGCGACGTCCGCCGCGCAGAACAAGCTCTCGGGCGTGCTCTCCGACGCGGTCACGAACATCTTGGCCGTCAAGACCTGCGGGCGCGAGGACTTTGAACGCAATCTGTTCGACGCCGCCGACCGCGCCGCGCGCGATGCCGAAACGGTTTCGATGCACGCCATGATGCAGCGCAACTTTACGACCTCGGGCCTTATCGTCATTACCATGGCCGTGGTGAGCGTGTTCGTCGCGGGCGGCAACGCGTGGTTTGGCATCTCTGCCGGCGCGCTCGTCATGATCTTTACCTATACGTACAACCTCACCATGCGTCTGAACTACGTAAGCTCCATGATGCAGCGCATTAACCGCGCACTGGGCGATGCGGCCGAAATGACGCGCGTACTGGACGAGCCGCGTCTGGTGGCAGACGACGAGAACGCCCCCGAGCTCAAAGTGACCGAGGGCGCGATTGATTTTGAGCACTTGAGCTTTGCATACCGTGACGCCGCGGCGGGCGAGAGCGTGTTCGACGACCTGACGCTCCATGTGGCGGCGGGCCAGCGCGTGGGCCTGGTAGGCAAATCGGGCTCGGGCAAGACGACGCTCACCAAGTTGTTGTTGCGCCTGGACGATGTACAGGGCGGCCGCGTGCTCGTGGACGGCCAGGACGTCTCGCGCTGCACGCAGCAGAGCCTGCGCCGCCAGGTTGCCTACGTGCCGCAGGAGGCGCTGCTGTTCCATCGCTCCATTCGCGAGAATATCGCCTACGGACGCCCCGACGCCACCGACGAGCAGATCCGCGAGGCCGCGCGCCTGGCAAATGCCCTGGAGTTTATCGACCGTCTGCCCCGTGGCTTTGACACCATGGTGGGCGAGCGCGGCGTCAAGCTTTCGGGCGGCCAACGCCAGCGCGTGGCCATCGCCCGTGCGATTCTCACCGATGCGCCAATCCTGGTGCTCGACGAGGCGACGTCTGCCCTCGACAGCGAGTCCGAGGCGCTGGTGCAGGGGGCGCTCGAGAACCTGATGCGCGGTCGCACCTCCATTGTGGTGGCGCATCGCCTGTCCACCGTGGCGGCGCTCGATCGCATCGTGGTGCTGGCGGACGGCGAGATTGTCGAGGACGGTACGCATGCGCAGCTTGTCGAGGCGGGCGGCGAGTATGCGAGCCTGTGGGGCCGCCAGACCGGCGCATTTTTGGAGGCGTAAAGACCCCATACGTGGGACAATCGTGCCCATAGGTTTGTTATGCCGCTGAGCCGAGGAGTCGTTATGCCACGCGAGACCAATGCCGCCAAACGCGAGCGCGCCGTTGAGGTGTGCGAGCGCCTCAACCGTCGCTATGGCCCGGTCGAGTGCTTTTTGGACCACGAGAATCCCTTTAGGCTGCTCATCGCGGTGCTGCTCTCGGCGCAGACGACCGACGCGCAGGTCAACAAGGTGACGCCGAAGCTGTTTGCCCAGTGGCCCACGCCCGAGGCCATGGCCGGGGCGAGTGTGGCTGACGTGGCAGACACCATCAAGTCACTCGGCTTTTATAAGAGCAAGGCCAAGCACGCCGTGGAGGCCGCGCAGATGATCGTCACCGACTATGGCGGCGAGGTGCCGGCCGACATGAAGGAACTCGTGAAGCTGCCGGGCGTGGGACGCAAGACGGCGAACATCGTGCTCAACGTGGGGTATGGCATCGTGGAGGGCATTGCGGTGGACACGCACGTCAACCGCATTGCGCATCGCCTGATGTTGAGTCCCAAGACACATGCCAAGGAGCCGCTCAAGACCGAGCAGGATCTGCTCAAGATTTTGCCGCACGAGTATTGGGAGTCGGTCAACCATCAGTGGATCACCTTCGGTCGCGAGATCTGCGACGCCCGCAAACCCAAGTGTGACGAGTGTCCGCTGGCAGATTTGTGCCCCAGCGTGCGCGTAGCGGGGTAGGGCGGAACGCATCTTCGTCTGGCGTTTTTTGCGGGGCTGGGTTTGCTCTTGAGCCGGAGTCCTCTCCATGCGCTACCATGACAGGCAATGAAATCCGCCGCATACCCGCCGAGCTTGCCCCGGCGGGCTTTTGGCGTTGCAATGCCGGAGGAACAGCATGCTCATTCACCGTATAGCCGCGCAGCTCTACACTGCCGAGGCCTTGCAGGCCGTCGAGGCCGGGCTCGATGCTGGCGAGGACGTGACGCTGGCCGTGTCTCAGTCGGGTCGAACGCTTATGGCCGCCGCCCAGTTTGCGCGCCGCCCGCGCCCTACGGTCTACATCGTGAGTGGCGAGGATGCAGCCGATCGCGCCGCGCGTAGCCTTGCCGCCTACGTGGGCCTGGCGCACGTGTGTCGTTTTCCTGAGCGCAAGGACTATCCGTGGCGCGAGCAGGCGCCGGACGACGCCGTGGTGGCGCAGCGCTGCGAGGCTCTGGGGCGCATCGTGCGCGGGGACAACTGCATCATGGTCGCCTCGGCTCGCGCGCTGCTGCGCTGCGTGCCGCCGGTCGAGAGCCGCTACTGGGAGTCCACTACTTTTGCGGTGGGCGAGGAGATTCCCTTTGACGAGGTGCCGCAGCGCTTGGTGGGCATGGGCTACACCAATGCCGGCGCCGCCGATGCGCCCGGCTTGTTTCGCGTTCACGGCGACACCGTCGAGGTGTTCCCCGCACAGGAAAAGGCACCCGTGCGCATCGAGTTCTTCGGCGACGAGATTGACCGCATCCGCCGCATGGTGAGCTCCACGGGGCAGACCATCGGCAACGAGGACAGCATCGAAATCTTTCCCTGCCGCGAACTGGCACTCACCGACGAGGCCGTCCACAACATGCATGTGGCGCTCTATCGCGCCAGCCAGGATGACAGCAAACTGGCGGCGCTGCTCGAGATGGTGGATGCGCGCATCGTCACGCCCGAGCTCGACCGCTTTTTGCCGGTGATGTACGGCCAGACCGTAAGCCCGTTGGCGCACGTGAGCGGCAAGGCGCTCGTGGTTCTGTCCGAGCCGCGCTCGCTGTTCGACGACTGCCTGCGCGCCTACGAGGATATCGAGGCGCGTGCCGGCGAGGCAGGGATTGACCGCCTGGATGGTCTGTACGTGCGCGCTCAACAGCTCGATTTTGGTGCCCAGCAGCGCTTGAACTACGTAAGCCTCATCCGTGCCGGCGGTGCGGTGACGGCCGAGCTCAAGATTGAGCAGCCTGCTATCGCAGGCTCGGACAACCGTTTTATGACGCGCGTTCAGGAAGTCGTGGGCAAGCGCTATGCCTGCGTGTTTGCCATTCCCGACCGCGGCGCGCGCGAGTCGATGGAGCTCACCTTTGGCGACGAGGGCATTACCTTTGAGGAATCGCTGACGGCCGCGCCCGAAAACGCCGGCGTCATTGGCGAGCGCGTGCGCGTGGCGGCGGCAGATTCTGCCGATCGTGCTGCCCGTCAGGATGCTCATGCTGCAATTCGCGAGCGTAAGGCTGACGCGTTCAACGCCCGCTCGCTCGAGGCGGGCGCGGCCCAGGCTGCCGCCGGTGCTGCCGTGCCCACTATCTCGCGCGGACGCGTGACCTTTGTCGATGCCGCCCTGCCGCAGGGCGTGGTGGTGCCCGATGCCAACCTGGCCGTGTTCTCGATCGCCGACCTCAACGCCCGTATGGATGCCAACCGCGCGCGCAGCCGCCGCAAGGTGGACATTACGCAGATCACGTTTCCGTTTAAGCCGGGCGACTACGTGGTGCACGCCACTCACGGCATCGCGCTCTTTAGCGAGATCGCGCGCCAGGAAGTGGGCGGCAAGGAGCGCGACTACTTTTTGCTGGAATATGCCGACGGCGACAAGCTCTACGTGCCGCTCGAGCAGGTCGACCGCATCACGCGCTATGTTGGCCCCGACGGCGACAAGCCGCGCCTGACCAGGCTCAACACCGCCGACTGGACGCGGGCTACCAACAAGGCGCGCAAGAATGCCAAAAAGCTGGCGTTTGACCTGGTCGACCTGTATACACGCCGCTCGTCGATTACCGGTATCGCCTGCCCGCCCGACACGCCCGAGCAGATCGAGATGGAGGAGAGCTTTCCCTACGACGAGACGCGCGACCAGCTGGAGGCTATTGCCGACATCAAGGCCGACATGGAAGCGCCCAAGCCCATGGACCGCCTGCTGTGCGGCGACGTGGGCTTTGGCAAGACCGAGGTTGCCCTGCGCGCGGCGTTTAAGTGCGTGGACTCCGGCCGCCAGGTCATGGTGCTCTGCCCCACGACCATTCTGGCCCAGCAGCACTATGAGACGTTCTTTGAGCGCTTTGCCCCGTTTGGCCTCGAGGTCGAAGTGCTCAGCCGCTTCCGCACCCCGGCGCAGCAAAAGCGCGCGCTTAAGGCGTTTGCCGAGGGCACGATCGACGTGCTCATCGGCACGCACCGCTTGCTTTCTGCCGACGTGAACCCCAAGAACCTGGGCATGGTGATCATCGACGAGGAGCAGCGCTTTGGTGTGCAGCACAAGGAGCAGCTCAAGAACCTGCGCGAGCAAATCGACGTGCTCACGCTTTCGGCAACGCCTATTCCGCGAACCATGCAGATGGCCACGAGCGGCGTGCGCGACATGAGCCTGATCACCACACCGCCGACCGGGCGTCGTCCCGTGATCGTGCACGTGGGGGAGTACGACCCCGATGTGGTGAGCGCGGCGATTCGCCTGGAGGTGGGCCGCGGCGGCCAGGTGTACTACGTGTCCAACCGCGTTAAGACCATCGATGACGCCGTGGCGCGCGTGCATGAGGCCGCGCCCGAGGCGCGCGTGGGCGTGGCACACGGCAAGATGAGCCCGCGCGAGGTCGAGGACGTGATGATTGAGTTCGCGACCAAAAAGATCGATGTGCTCATCGCCACGACCATCGTGGAGAGCGGCATCGACAACGCAACGGCCAACACGCTGATCATCGAGGACTCGCAGCGCCTTGGCCTGGCGCAGCTCTACCAGCTCAAGGGCCGTGTGGGCCGCTCTGCCACGCAGGCCTACGCGTACTTTATGTTCCCCGGCGAGCTGCCGCTCACCGAGGAGGCAACGGCGCGCCTGACCGCACTTTCCGAGTTCCAGGACCTGGGCAGCGGCATGCGCATCGCCATGCGCGACCTAGAGATCCGTGGCGCCGGTTCGCTTATGGGAGCCGAGCAGCACGGCAACCTGTCGAGCGTGGGCTTTGATCTGTTTACGCAGATGCTGGGCCAGGCCGTGGCCGAGGCGCGCGGCGATGACGACGCCGGCGTGGAGGCGGCGAGCGTGGGTATTAACCTGCCGGCCGACTACTTCTTGTCCGAGGAGTACCTGCCGGCGGTGGACCAGCGCGTGCTCGTGTACCGTAAGCTCGCAGCGGCCGAGGACCTGGAGAGCATTGACGAGGTGCAGGAAGAGACCGAGGCCGCGCATGGTGAGCTGCCGTTGGCGGGACTCAACCTGTTCAATCGCGCGCGCATCCGCATTCGCGGCGAGCGCCTGGGGCTCGAGAGCGTCACGCTCAGCGGCGGTCGCATCACGTTTTTGGGCGTCGACGTGCCCAAGAAGGTGGCCTTTGAGCTTAAGACCCGCTATGGCGCGGTGAACTTCCCCAAGAGCCGCAAGTTGTCGGTGCCCTACAAGGCGGGCGCCGGCGCGGGCAGCGGCCTGGGTCGCGGTCTCGACGCCAACGACGGCACCGGCCCCGTGGCCGCGGCACTCATGCTGCTGCAGCAATTAGGCGCGAGCGACGATGACTAACAAGTAGGGGGCGTGGCGGGGCAGAGCTACCAGTTGTTCTTTGCCCGCCACCTCGCAGGTTGATTCCAGCCCCATCGAAAGGAAAGCATGTTCGGGTACATCTACAAGAAAGACGCCGCCGCTATCGCGGTTGTCCTGTGTCTTTGTCTGGGCGTGGGCAGTTTCTTCGATTATCAGATCTCGAGCGCGCTGTTCAACATCGGCAGCATGTACGGCCGCTTTATCGAGGCCGCTGGCGAGTTGCCGTTTGAGCTGACGGCGAGCATCGCGGGCGTTATGCTCGTGCGCGCGGTGCGTCCCGACTCCAGGGGCAGCAAATGGCTTGCCGCGCTCGGCATCCTCGTCAACGTTGGCCTGACCGGCTACGAGATCGTTTCGTCCCTGAGGGTTGGCGGTAAACTCATTGCGGCTCAGTTGGTGCTGACGTTTGTGCTGGTCATCGCTGCCAACCTTATCGTCTATCGCCTCACGCGCACGACCGAGCCCGACGAACTCACGCGCTGGGCGTTGATGGTGCTTGCCGTGTGGATCGCTCAGGCCATCATCCTCAACGTGATCGTCAAGCCACTGTGGTCGCGCCCGCGCATGCGCGTGATCGAGGTCACGCCGGGGCTCAATTTTCAGCCGTGGTGGGTGATCGGCAATCCCGACAAGTGGACCTATATCGCCGCCGGCGTGATCAAGGACGGGTTCAAGTCGTTTGCGAGCGGACACACGGCGCATGCGGCGATCGGCCTTATGCTCGCCGGGCTTCCCGCGGCAGCCTTTAAGGAAAAACCGTCGCGTCGCCGCGTGATTTTTTGGGCGGCGGCTGTGATCGCGGCGCTCGTCGCCTTTGGGCGCATCGTGATAGGTGCGCACTTTTTGAGTGACGTGAGCTGCGGTTTTGCCCTGGTACTGGCACTTGAGTGCCTTGCCGCGCGCATTGCCTATCCCAACGGCGTACAATAGCTCCGTTTGAATCATCTGGCCGATACCCGGTAAGAGAGGATTGCCATGCTCGCGTTTAACAACGATTATTCCCACGGCGCACATCCGGCAGTGCTGCAGGCGCTCGTCGACACCAATATGGAGCCGCAGCCCGGCTACGGTACCGATGCGCACACCGAGCGCGCCAAGCAACTTATTCGCGAGGCCTGCCAGGCCCCTGATGCCGACGTGTTTTTTCTGGTGGGCGGCACGCAGGCCAACGCGACGGTGATCGACATGCTGCTTGCGCCCTACGAGGGCGTCGTTGCTGCTGAGACTGGCCACGTCGCCTGTCACGAGGCGGGCGCTATCGAGTTTGGCGGCCACAAGGTGCTCACCATCCCCGGCTACGAGGGCAAGATGCACGCCGAGGACCTCGAGAACTATATCCAGGTGTTCTACGAAAACGAGAGCTACGAGCACACGGTGTTCCCGGGTGCCGTGTATGTGAGCCTATCGACCGAGTACGGCACGCTGTACTCCAAGGCCGAGCTCGCGGCGATTCACGCGGTGTGCCAGAAGCGCGAGATTCCGCTGTTTGTGGACGGTGCTCGCCTGGCCTATGCGCTGGCGGCCGATGAGTGCGACATTACCCTGCCCGAGCTGGCGCAGCTGTGTGACGTGTTCTACATCGGCGGCACCAAGTGTGGTGCGCTCTGCGGCGAGGCTGTGGTGTTCTGTGGCATGCACGCCCCGGCGCACCCCATTCCGCGTATTAAGCAGCATGGCGCACTGCTCGCCAAGGGCCGCCTGATGGGTGTGCAGTTCGAGGCTCTTTTTACCGATGGCCTGTATTTTGAGATTGGTCGCCAGGCGATTGAGACCGCTCAGGCGCTTCGTCGTGTGCTGCACGAGCGCGGCTACCAGTTCTTCTTGGAGACGCCCACGAACCAGCAGTTCGTGATTCTGCCCAACGAGGATATGGCCCGCATTCGCGAGCATGCGGCGATCGAGTACTGGGAAAAGTACGACGATACTCATACGGT
Organism: uncultured Collinsella sp.; assembly: GCA_900545875.1. Taxonomy (GTDB): domain Bacteria; phylum Actinomycetota; class Coriobacteriia; order Coriobacteriales; family Coriobacteriaceae; genus Collinsella. Next base: position 145 of record URAQ01000027.1, on the reverse strand, counting down.
AGTGCGCTTTTGCACCAGCTGGGCCACGACGCAGGAGGACATCGACGCGCTGGCGGCTGTCCTGTAGCCTGATGTAATGACGAGGGGCCGCCCTGCGCTGGGTTTGGCGCAGGGCGGCCTTTGCTTTTGGGGGAGAAGAGTTGTA
>URAQ01000026.1 GCA_900545875.1 uncultured Collinsella sp. | reverse complement strand
CCGAAGAGCACTTAATGTGCTCTTCGTGCGAGCAGGACTGTAGAGCAGGAAATCTCACAGGCCGCGCACGGGCCCCTGTGGGCGAACAAGCGGACGACAAACACATCTGTCCAATAATTCGTCTGAAACATAATGAAAAACAGTTTGATGTGAGTTAATATAAACAACGTCGTGAATCTGACTCCTGCCACATGCATGACAGGGGTTAAACACAAAAAGGAGTCAATTATGGTTTCTGAGAAGGCTACCCTCGTTAATCCTCAGGGTCTGCACATGCGTCCGGCTGGTCTGTTCGCCTCCACCATGGGCAAGTACGCCTGTGACGTGACGGTCGTCACCCCCGAGAAGGAGGTCAACGGCAAGTCCCCGATGGCCCTCATGGCTGCTGGTATCCCCTGCGGCACCGAGGTCGAGGTAAAGTGCGACGGCGCTGACGAGGCCGAGGCTCTGGCTGCTGCCATCGAGCTCATCAAGAGCGGTCTTGGCGAGTAGAACTCAAACGGGTCGCATGTTGAACAACTAAGTTCATATTTGGGGGCGCAGTGACCTGTTGTAAGGTAACTGCGCTCTTTTGTCATGGATATGGCAAAACGCTTTATCACATGACACGGAGAGAGGAATGGGAATGTATCAGGGAGTCAACGCTTCCGAGGGCATCGGTATCGGCACCGTCATGGTTGCCGTCGATCCCGACTTGACGTTTGAGCCGCACGAGGTTGCTGATTCGGCAGCAGAGAAGGAGCGCTATCAGTCCGCTCTTTCGGTTTTCTGCGAGAAGACCCAGGCTCAGGCCGACCATATGAAGGAGACGGTGGGCGAGGCCGAGGCCGAGATCATGAGCGGACACATTGTCCTGGCTCAGGACCCGGGCATGACTGACGCCATCAACGCCGCCATTGACGGCGGTACCTGCGCCGAGCAGGCGCTCATGGACACCTCGACCATGTTCGAGAACATGTTCCTGTCCATGGACGACGAGATGTTCCGTCTGCGCGCGGCCGACATCGCCGACATCCGCACCGGTATTCTGGCCGAGCTGCTGGGCAAGGAGGTCGTCGACCTCTCCGTCCTGCCTGAGAACACCGTCGTTGTCGTGCACGACCTCACGCCGTCCATGACCGCCACGATCGATAAGGCCCACGTTGCCGGTATCGTCACCGAGACCGGTGGCCGCACGTCGCACTCCGCGATTATTGCGCGCGCCCTCGAGATCCCGGCTGTCCTTTCGGTTTCCAATAGCTGCACCGCGCTGCGCAACGGTATGACCGTTGTCGTCGACGGTGGCAAGGGTATCGTTGAGGCCGATCCCGACGAGGAGACGCTCGCTGCCTACACCGCCAAGGCCGAGGCCTTCGCTGCCGAGAAGGCAGCCCTCGAGGCCTTCCGTGGCAAGCCGTCCGTGACTGCCGATGGCATCAAGAAGATCATCGCCTGCAACATCGGTAACCCCGATGACGTGCCCAACGCGCTCGATCACGACGCCGAGGCTATCGGTCTGTTCCGCTCCGAGTTCCTGTTCATGGACTCTGCTGAGCTTCCTTCCGAGGAGGAGCAGTTCAACGCCTACCGTAAGGTCGCCAGCGCGCTCAAGGGTGCTCCGGTCATCATCCGCACGCTCGATGTGGGTGGCGACAAGGAGATTCCGTATCTGCACATGGTCAAGGAAGACAACCCCTTCATGGGCTTCCGCGCCGTGCGTTACTGCCTGGCCAATCCCGACCAGTACAAGGTCCAGCTCCGCGCTCTGCTGCGCGCCAGCGCCTTCGGTGACGTCAAGATCATGATCCCGCTCGTCACCTGCGTCGAGGAGGTCTTGGCTGTCAAGGAGCTCGTCGAGCAGTGCAAGGCCGAGCTGACCGAAGAGGGTCGCAAGTTCAACGAGAACATCGAGGTCGGCATCATGGTCGAGACGCCCGCCGCTTCGCTGCTCGCAGACCGTCTGGCCGAGGTCGCCGACTTCTTCTCCATCGGCACCAACGACCTGATCGGCTACACCATGTGCGCCGACCGTGGCAACGACCACATCTCCAACCTGTACCAGGTCTACTATCCTTCCGTCCTCCGCTCGATCAAGAACATCATCGAGAACGGCGTGAAGGCCGGCATCATGGTTGGCATGTGCGGCGAGGCTGCCGCTGATCCGCTGCTTGAGCCGCTGCTGATCTCCTTTGGCCTGGAGGAGTTCTCCATGTCCGCGCCGAGTATCCTGCGCGCCCGCAAGACCATCTCCCAGTGGACCAAGGCCGAGTGCGACGAGCTCGCCGAGAAGGCGCTCGCCTGCAACACCGCCGCCGAGGTCAAGGCGCTGCTCGAGTCCGCAGCTCGCTAATTTGGTATCAGAGGTAACCGCGTGGTTGGAATGGGCCGGCCACGCGGCCCTCACATATACAGGGGGTACTGTAAATGTTCTACACGCTAACCGCTAACCCGGCTGTCGACATGACGGTTTCGAGCTCTCCGCTCGAGCCCGACGAGAACGTCCGCACCGGTTCGGCCAGCTACACGGCTAACGGCAAGGGCCTCGACGTGTCCTTCGCCTTTAAGAAGATGGGCGTCGACACCGTTGCGCTCGGCTTCTTCGCTGGCTTCACGGGCAAGTTTATCGTCGAGGAGGTCATGAACCTGGGTTGCCTGTGCCGCCCGGTCTGGACCGACGGTATCACGCGCATCAACACCTACGTTAACGATGGCCAGCACGAGTACGGCATCCTGAACCCTGGCGCTCCTATTACGCCGCAGCACCAGGAGGAGCTCTACAACATCCTGGACACCGCGGGCGATCTTGAGTGCCTGATCGTCTCCGGCTCCGTGCCTCCCAAAGCTACGCCCGACTTCCTGGCTCAGGTTATGGAGCACGCTCAGGCTCGTGGCGCCGACGTCGTCCTGGACCTGTCCTCCGACAAGCTCAAGGAGCTCGCCCACAAGAAGCCGCTGCTCATTAAGCCGAACCATCACGAGATGAAGGCTATTTTCGGCGTGCCGGTCGACACCGACGACGAGGTCCGCGTTGCCATGAAGATGGCTCACGACGCCGGCGTGCAGAACGTGCTGCTCACCCGTGGTAGCCGCGGCGACGCTTACTTCTCCAACGGCGAGGACATCTGGTACGCCAAGCGTGAGTTCAACATCAAGCTGGTCTCTTCCGTCTGCGCCGGTGACTGCACTCTCGCTGCGTTCCTGCACAAGTGGTACAAGAACCGCGACAACGTCGAGGAGGCCATGAAGCTCGCTATGGCCACCGGCGCCAACGTTGCCGAGTCCGTCGGCATTGGCGACTTTGGTCACGTCGACGAGTACAGCAAGCGCGTTGCTGTCCGCAAGCTCGATCGTCAGTAATCGAAACGCGACATATTCGTGCCCATGCGGCGCCCCGGTTTCGGCCGGGGCGCCTTTTTTGTTCCGTCATAGGGGAGAGATGTCCTGCCGTACTTCATCGCTTCCACACCGTTCACCGAGTTGTCCTAGCCTTTTACCGATGCGTGGAATATACTTTCATTAACTCGTTGCTTCGTGAAAGGAACATTCATGATTTACACGCTCACTGCAAATCCCGCCATTGACTACAACATTGCCTGCGACGGTCTTTCCGCCAACACCGTCACCCGCACGCGCAACGCGGTCTATACGCCCAACGGCAAGGGTCTCAACGTCTCGTTTACGCTTGACCACTACGGTGTCGACACCACGATCCTGGGCTTCTTCGCTGGCTTCTCGGGCGAGTTTATCGTTAAGGGCGCCGAGGCCCTGGGCGTGCCCGTCAAGCCCGTGTGGACCGACGGCATCACGCGCGTCAACGTGTTCCTCAATGCCGGCCCCGACACCGAGTACAACATGGTCAACGCCGGTGCCGCCATCAACGAAGCCAATGAGCAGGAGATGTTTGAGCTCATCGATTCGCTCGATGACATGACCTGCCTGGTAATCAGTGGCTCGCTGCCTCCCAACACTTCCGAGGGCTTCCTGGCCGAGGTTCTGCGCCGCGTCAAGGCCAAGGGTGCCGAGTTCGTTCTCGACATTTCGAGCCATCAGCTGGCAGATCTCATTGCCATGGAGCCGCTGCTGATCAAGCCCAATGACGACGAGTTGCTCGATATCTTTGGCATTAAGGTGAGCGGTGGCGACGATGAGTCCGTCAAGGGCGCTATGGTTGAGCTTCATGCCAAGGGCGCCAAGAACGTGCTGCTGACCCTCGGCGGCGCCGGTGCGTACTTCTCCAACGGCAAGCACATCTGGTTTGCTAACCGCACCTTCGACGTCAAGCTGCTGTCGACGGTGTGTGCCGGCGATTCCTCGCTCGCTGCCTTCCTGTCCGTGTGGCATGACGCCCCCGAGCGCGTCGAGGATGCCCTGCGCCTGTCGATGGCCACCGGCGCCAACGTGGTCGAGTGCCCCGGTTTGGGCGATTTTGCCAAGGTGGACGAATATAAGAAGCACATCGAGGTTCGCCAGGTCTGCTAGCCGCATCGATACATCGTTGCCGAACACCCGCTTTGGATTACCAAGGCGGGTGTTTTTTGCGCGCTGAACATATGTGGTGTCTGCTGTCTCGTTTTATCTAATCAACGACGCGATTGCGTGTGCGCGCTTTCTCGTTTCTTGTTAGACTTCTTGAGAACCATCGATTAACGCTCACAAGTGCAGGAGGCCATAGGCATGTGCAATGTTTCGCTCAACGGTACGCAACCGTCCGATGCGTCCCTACGCGTCCTGCGCGCGCTTGAGGCGGCTGGTCTTGAGGCTTGGTACGTGGGCGGTTGGGTGCGCGACGCCCTGATGGGGTGCCCCAGCCACGATGTTGATATGTGCTGTAGCGGCCTGTGGCAGGAGTCCAAGGCGGCGCTTGAGGCCGCCGGCATCGTGGTTGTGGAGTCGGGCATTAAATTTGGCGGAATCACGGCTATTTCCGATGGCGAGCGTATCGAGGTCACCACGTACCGTCTGGATGGCTTCTATACCGATGGGCGCCATCCTCAGAGCGTCGAGCGCGCCGCCTCGCTCGAGGACGATCTGGCGCGCCGCGACTTTACCGTCAACGCCATGGCCTGGCATCCCGAGCGCGGGCTTGTCGACCGCTACGACGGCCAGGGTGACTTGGAGCGCAAGCTGATTCGCGCTGTCGGCGATCCCAAGCGTCGCTTTAACGAGGACGCCCTGCGCATGCTGCGTGCGGTGCGCTTCGCCTGCCGTCTGGACTTTATGATTGAGCCCGAGACCAAGCGTGCGCTTGCCGAGTGCGCGCCGCTGCTCGATGCCGTGGCGCGTGAGCGTGTGGGTATTGAGCTCGAGGGCATTCTTTCGACCGGTCATGGGGGAGACGCGATGCTCCGCTATCCCGAGCTCATCTGCGCCGCCGTGCCCGAGTTGACTGCGGGTCGCGGGTTTGATCAGCGCAGTGTCTATCATGCGTTTAACGTCTACGTGCATATCGCCCGTGTGCTGACGGTGGCGGGGGAGCTCGCGCTGTGTGACGGCGTCGCGCCCTCGTCGAGCCTTATGTGGGCGGCGTTTTTGCACGATGTGTCCAAGCCCGAATGTTTCACGGTCGACCATGCCGGTAGCGGACACTTCTACGGTCATCCCGAGCTCGGCGCCAAGAAGGCGCGCGTCATTATGGATCGCCTGGCGCTCTCGCACGACTTGGTGCGCGACGTGTGCCTGCTCATCAAATACCATGACAAGCCGCTGCGCCCCGAGCGCTCCTGTCTGCTCAATATGATGCGCGCGCTTTCGGGTGAGGGCGTCGACACGGCCCGCCTGATTGACGAGCTCATGGACCTTAAGCGTGCCGACACACTTGGCAAGGCCCCGTCGTGCTTCTATTACGTTGAGACGATTGAGGAGATGCGCGCGATGGCGCACGAGCTGCTGAGGGCGGGGGAGCCCTATACGCTCAAGATGCTCGCCATCAACGGCGGCGACCTGATCCGTGCTGGAGTCAAGCCCGGGCCGGAACTGGGGCAGCTTCTCAACTCCGCCCTCGACGCCGTGATCGAAGACAACATTCCCAACGATCGCGAAGCTCTTTTGCTCCATCTCAACTTGAATTAGCTACCCAGTTTACCTGCGTGTTCCATAACCTGCCGACAATTTTTCGGCAATTTGGAATTTCTTCTTGCGCTGACGTTTTTTGTCCCGTAATATATTTCCTCGCAGCACGGCAGTGCAGATGTCATGTGGCCCGTTCGTCTAGCGGTTTAGGACGCCGCCCTCTCAAGGCGGAGATCACCAGTTCGAATCTGGTACGGGCTACCACGTATCTGATACCCGGTCTTCCCATGGAAGGCCGGGTTTTTTATTTTCAAACAACTGTCTGCAATTCCCGTTTGAACTAGAGCTTTGCGTTCTGCCTATGGCCCTTACGGGTACAATATCCAAGATATTTTGACTGTTAGAAGGAGTCTCATGACGGAGTCCTCTCAGCATACGTCTAAGCCCCAGGTCGAGGTTGAGGCCTCGGGCGGAGATGACAATAAGAGCGCACGCCGCGGCGCCATCTTTATCGGCGTCGTGCTGGTAGGTTATATCGTCTATCTGGTGGTAACCGGGCAGATGGGGCAGTTCTGGGCCGCTATGTCGAGCGTCCAGGCGTCATGGCTCGTTGTCGCGTGTCTTTGCATGTTCATGTACCTGTTCTTTGGCATTGTGGCCTATGCGATCGCCGTCTGGCTCGATCCCAATTCGCCCGTCGGCATCCGCGACCTGATCTCGGTCGAGGCGAGTGGCATCTTCTTTGGTAACCTGACGCCCATGATGATGGGCTCCACCCCGGCTCAAATCTATCGCCTGACCAAGGCCGGCCAAAACGTGGGCGAGGCCGGCGCCACGCAATTCACGCGTTTTATCGTGTACCAGTTTGGCCTCGTTGCCTGGGGCGCTATCCTACTGCTTGCTCGCATGCCGTTTTTTGCCGAGCGCTATGGCGACATGACGCTGCTGTGCGTCTTTAGCTTTGGTGGACACTGCTGCATCTTGCTTGGCATCTTCGCCGTCGCGCTCATGCCTAAGACCGTCACGCGCGTCGCCCATTGCATCATCAATTGGCTCGAGCGCATTGGTGTCTCGGCCACTAAGATCGAGGGATGGCGCACGTTTGTCGATGGCGAGATCTACTCCTTCTCCGAGAAGTTCAAGCTTTCGGCCGGACATTTTTCTTCCATGCTGCTCACGGTGGTCATCACCATGCTGCAACTCGCGTTTTTCTACCTCGTGCCGTATTTCCTGATGCTTGCCTTTGGCCACCACGAGGTCGACTTTTTCTCGGTCATGGCCGCGAGCGCCTTTGTCCAGCTGCTGAGCTCTGCGGTCCCCCTGCCCGGTGGAACTGGTGGCGCTGAGGGCGGCTTTGCATTGTTCTTGGGTCATTTCTTTGGGTCGGCTTCGACCGCTGGCTATCTGCTGTGGCGCCTCATTACGTTTATTGCGCCGACCATTTTGGCTGCGCCCCTGCTGGGACTTAAGAGCGCCCACAACGAGAGCATCCATGCGCGTTGGGATCGTGTGATGCGCAAGCTCGGCCGCACGCCTCAGACGCCCTCTGCGCCCACTAAGCCGCACTCCACGAATGCTGTTACCGTTGATCCCAAGAAGCGCGCTCAGAAGGCTTCTGGGACCGCTAAGCCGGCTCATATAGCCTATGTGCGCCAGACAGGCGATGGTATTCGCGTATCTCCGTCGGCACTCAATAAGAAGAAGCATCCCAAGTCGCAGTAGGGCAGTCGTGCGTTCTTCATGATGCGGGGCATATTTGTGCTGTATGGGGGATAATCCTCTTACGTAGATTATCTCTCATCTGTTGATGAATGCTCGCATATCGAAGGGACACGCCCATGGCAACCAGCAAACCGCGTCTTGACCGCCGCATCGTTCGCAGCCGTAATGCCATCCTTTCGGCTTTCGAGCGCCTGCTCATGGAAAAGCCGCTGGCAGACATTACGGTGAGTGCCATCGCGCGCGAGGCCAATGTCGACCGCAAAACCTTCTACGTGCACTTTGGCACGGTTGACGGCCTGCTCGATGCTATTGCCGTCGATGTGGTGGAGATGATTGTCGACTCGGTCGAGAAAACGCTTGCTTCCATGGACGGCGACACCAACGAGCGCGCCCTGGGCGCGGCGGCGACCTTCTTTAAAACCGTTAACGAGGCACTGTGCAACAACTTGGTGCTCAATCGTCAGCTGATCGAGAACATTCCGCTCGATGATTTTATGGCTCGTCTTCGTGCGCCGCTCGAGCACGAGATTGCCGAGCGCGATCTGCTGCCTCAAGGTCTTAAGGACGAGATGTTCGACTACTATCTGGCGTTTTTGCTGTCGGGTATTATCGGTATCTATCGCACGTGGGCGCTGTCTGACGGTTCGGTTCCCATCGAGCGCGTCTCTGAGGTCGCCAACGATCTGACTCTCAATGGTCTGTCGAGTCTGGAATCTCGCTTGGATTAGGCCTAGTTGGGCTCGTCGGCGTGGAAATTCCTGTTCACGAGGTTCTCCGGCGCCTTGTAGGCCTCGCCGGCGTAGGAGCTGTAGCCTGAGGATCCTTAAAAGAAAGTCCAGTTTATTCTTCCCACTCCAAATGGGAATCCTCCGATGCGCCTTCGCACGCTCGCATGACCTCGATACCATGCGAGCGTGCAAACTCGACGAGCTCTGCGTTGCGGGCGTTTATGGTGCCGAAGGCGGCGGGGCACACGATAAGGCACGCGCAGTGGACGAGGAGCTCTTTGGCGCGGGCTATGGTTTTATCCCCGATCGGCTCGAAGGCGCGCTCGGCCACGCATTCCGTCGCCAGGTCGCGCGCGAGCTCGCAGTCGATGTCCCCTTCGTGCAGAACGCCCGCGTAGAACGCCTTGCCCTGCCGGATGAGCTGGCGAAACACAGCCGACCCCGTACCTGCGCCGGCGATGACGAACGTGTGCGCATCGCCGTGCGGGCGCCCAATTTCCACGCTGCCGAAGCGCTCGTTGAAGGTGCCATGTTGAAGGCCGTAGAGCTCGCCAATCATCTCGCGCGTGAATATGTCCTCGGGTGCGCCGGCGCGGAAGACCCGGCCGTCCTTCACGCAAATCACCTTGTCGGCGCTTTTCTGCGCGAGCTCGAGTTCGTGGATGGACATGATGACAGCCACATTCCGCGATTTCGCAAGGTGGCGAAGTATTCGCAGCAGGTCGATCTGGTAGCGGATATCGAGATACGACGTGGGCTCGTCGAGCACGAGCAGGCGTGGCCGGGCGATCAGCGCCAGCGCGAGCCCCAGGCGCTGCCGCATGCCCATCGAGAAGCGCCCGGCGCGCTTCTTCCCAGTGTCTGCGAGGTCCACGGCGGCGAGCACCTCATCTATGCGGCTCTCGGGAAGGCCCAGCAGCGTGGTGCGCACGCGCAGGTTCTCGCGCGCGGTGAGGTTGGGGTAGAGCGGCGCCTCCTCGATGAGGCTGCCGATTGCGTAGAGGTCCTCGCGGCGCCAGGCGTGCCCGGCAAAGAGGATCTCCCCGGCCGTCGGCCGCAGCATCCCGCAGATTATCTTGAGCGTTGTCGACTTGCCGGCGCCGTTGGGGCCGAGCAGCCCGTACACCTCGCCCTCGCGGATATGAAGGCTCACGTCGGCCACGGCGTCCTGCGCCTGGTCGCCGCGGCCGAAGCGCTTGGTGAGCCCGCGCGTCTCGAGCATGTAATCCATGGGCTTATCCTTTCTCTTCCGGGCGCGCGGGCCGAGTCGCCGTGCCCGCGCGCCTTACCTTTCGGGTTCAACATCCATGGTGGGGCGCGTTTCTAACGAAGCCGTAACGGCCGTTGGGCTCTTTTGGCGCCAGCCAATCTCGACCCGCACGCCACTCATGGTATGTTTATCGCGATAACAAGGACGGAGGTGCTCGTGGCACGCAATAAGTACCCGGAGGAGACGGTCGAGAAGATTCTCGACGTTGCCGAGCGGCTCCTCGTGGAGCGCGGCTACGAGCACACCACGATGATCTGAAGAGCAATACGCTAAATCGAAAAAGGTAATCGAAGCCGCGCCTGTGGACTTATCGAGGGTCGAGATTCCCGCCCCATCCATCGGCACCCAGCAGAAGGTCGTCGACATCCTCGACCGCTTCGGCACCCTAACCAAATCGCTCACCGACGGTAGGATAAACCCCCATGAATATATGAATTGACCTGCTGACTCCAATGAAGATTGGAGGGTAACTGCCAGGGGTGACGGCCCAGCGAGTGTTATTTTGCGAGCTATGCGCATTGAAAGCGACCTTTCGTGGTATAAACTACTTGCCGGAAGCCGCGGCTTTCAGAGTACGGCTTACATGTACGTTTAACCTCCGTGGGCGACGGGGTGCCGCAAGGCGTAGAATATCGCCCACCTGTAGGGGCCTGCAGCGATGCGGGCCCCGCTTCGTATGAGGGGGCGTAACCGATGAAGATCGTATCCATCTCCCAGGACTTCTTCGACCTCGTCGATGGCGACCGTGAGCTCATGCTTAAGCACAATCGCCCCTGCATCGTGGTGGTGAGGCTGCGTTTCCGCGGAAAGCGCAGGGACTTCGCCGTGCCGCTGCGTTCCAACATCGCCCCTAACGTGCCCAAAGACCAGTACTTTGCGTTGCCACCCCGCCCCACGACGCGCCCCGGCTGCCGCCACGGCATCCACTACATCAAGATGTTCCCCATAACCAAGGCCTACCAGCGCCGCTTCAGGACCGAGGGCTCGGCCTACTACGAGACGCTCCAGCGCATCATCGATGGCAACACCAAACGCATTGTCTCCGAATGCCAGGCGTACCTTGACCTCTATGAGCGCGAGGGAAGGTCCTGCTTTGCCGTCGACATCGATCGCATCGTGGGCCTGCTGGAAGGCGAGAAGTAGGGCACCTCGGCTCAGTCTCGAGCCATGCGGAGTCGCTCCGCATTTTTGAACGCCGCGTGTGCGTCCTAAATACTTGAGAAACAAGCTGTGAAGTGCGGTGGCGCGCCCGTGCCCGTGCATAGCCGTCACCATCAGCGTCTACGCGGTGTCGGCTTCAAGTGGAACTGGCGCCGCTGCTGTATATGGTTTGCCTTGCTGCAAATGGCAATCAATGCCCACGATGCTTCTGCTTGCGCTTCAGCTTTCGCTGCTCGAAGCGCGCATCAGCCTCTTCCGCGCGGCGTCGGCTTCTTGCATGAGCTGACTCCTGTTTCATCGCTTCTCTCTGTGCTGCGAGCGCCTGCTGCGCCTTGGTGCTCATCGCGGGCCGCTTAAGGGCTTTCGCCGCCTCACGGGCGCGCCGCTTGGGGTTCTTCGCGGGCTTGTTTGTTTCAATGGCCTTGTCGCCGAAGAACGAGAGCTTCTCCCATTCGCTTGTAACGAATCGCAGGATCTCCTCATCGGACGGCTCCGCGCCGAAGACGATGCGGGCGACGCCGTACTTTCCGCCCTCGACGTGCTCCGCCAGCCCGACCCAGAATTGACCGTCGTGATATACGGTCAGGGTGGACGACACGCTGATCTGCATGGCTGGTTCCTCCTTTATGTAGATGACCATGCAGAGAAGGGACAACCAAGGAGGCAGGTTACTGATGCGGACTCCCGCACGCCCACGACTACCCGACGGGGACTGTGTTTTCATCTCTGATGCCCGCATTGTAGCACGCGCGGATGCGCCCTTCATCGCTGCCGACATGACGTGGCTGGGATTCGTTCCTCGACCTTGATTATCGACTTTATCCGAACACCTCCCACATTCATCCGCACATGTGCGGATGAATGTGGGAACCCGATACCCTGAGGGCCGGATCGGCCGGCCCCGGGAGATCGGAGGACGGCATGTCCGGAAAGAGGAAGAAGGGTTCCGCGGAGGCGGCCCCGAGGGCCTACGGCAGGCTCACCAGGCACGAGCGGGACACGGTCCAGAGGATGCTGGAGCGCAGGGCCTCGTGCAGGGAGATCGCCAGGGAGCTGGGCAGGTCGCCCTCGACGGTGAGCGCCGAGGTGGCGTCGCACAGGTTCGTCACGGCGCCCAAGTCCAGGCGCGGCGAGCGCGTCGACGC
>URAQ01000025.1 GCA_900545875.1 uncultured Collinsella sp. | reverse complement strand
CCGCCCTCGCCGCCGACCAGCGCCAAGAAACGGTTCTGCATGGCGGTGATACCAAGTGTGCCCAGCGCCGCGGACACTTCGTCGGCAGAAAACGCCGGGAAGGACGTTTCGTCAAAGTCGAGCTCGACGGGCGCATCGGTGCGAATGGTTGCGACCTTGCGGCTCAGCAGCGCGTCGTCGATATGCGCGCGCAGGTTCTCGCCCATCTTGCCCTTGACCTCGTCGGCATGCGCGATGACCTCGTCCAAGCTGCCGTACTGTGCGATGAGCGCGCTCGCCTTTTTGGGGCCGATGCCCGGCACGCCGGGAATGTTGTCCGACGTATCGCCCTTTAGACCGTAAAAATCGGGCACGAGCGCCGGCGTAATGCCGTGATACAGGTCGTCCACGCTCTCGGGCGTCATGATCGCCACGTCGGACAGGCCCTTGCGGGTGGACACCACGTGCACGTGGTCGGTCACGAGCTGATACATATCGCGGTCACCGGTGACGAGGTACATGTCGCACCCGACGGCCTCACCGCGGCGGGCAAGCGTCCCCAGAATGTCGTCGCCCTCCCAGCCCTCGAGCTCCACAACGGGAATGGACAGACTCGCGAGCAGCTCCTTGATCATGGGGAACTGACTGCGCAGGTTGGGATCCATGGGCGGGCGCTGCGCCTTATACTGCGGCAGCATCTCCATGCGGACCTTCGGACGGCCCTTGTCGAAGGCGCAGACCACGCCGTCGGGCGTGAACTCGTCGACCATTTTGAGGAACATGTTGAGAAAGCCGAAGACCGCGTTGGTGGGGCGGCCGTCGGGCGCGTTCATGGTGGGCGGCACGGCATGGAAGGCGCGGTGCATGAGCGAGTTGCCGTCGATAACGGCAAAGGTGCGGCGCTTGTCAGACATATTGAATACCTCGCTTTGGGCTGGGCACGGTTTGCTCACACCAGTTTACACGCTCCCCGCCCCGCGGCCACCGCACATCAGGCTTCCCTGCCGCCGCGGGCCCGCGCGTGATACGATGGCTCACGGTACATCAACCAGCACGATCGATCCGAAAGGAGCCTGCGTCATGGAGCGTCCCTGCGCATGGAAAAAGTACACGCCACAGCAAGTCGAGGAGCTCGAGGAGCTTTGCCGCGGCTATAAGCAGTTTTTGAGCGAGAACAAGACCGAGCGCCTGTGCGTCAAGACCGGCATCAAGATGGCCGAGGAGGCGGGATACGTCGACCTGGAGACCGTGATCGCCGAGGGCCGCGAGCTCAAGGCAGGCGACAAGGTGTACGCCGCCAACCACGGCAAGGACCTTATGCTCGTCAACCTGGGCACCGCCCCGCTCGAGCAGGGCTTTAACATCCTGGGCGCCCACGTGGACTCGCCGCGCCTGGACCTTAAGCAGAATCCCGCCTTCGAGGCCGGCGACATGGCCTACCTCGACACGCACTACTACGGCGGCGTCAAGAGCTACCACTGGGTAGCCTCCCCGCTCGCACTCGTGGGCGTCATCTGCAAAAAGGACGGTACCACCGTCGACATCAATATCGGCGACAAGGCGGACGACCCGGTCTTTACCATCTCCGACCTGCTGATTCACCTCTCGAGCGAGCAGATGTCCAAGCCTGCCAAGGACGCCGTCGATGCCGAGATCCTCGACGTGATCGTGGGCGGTCGTCCCGTCAAGTTCGATGGGGACGACAAGGACGCCCCCAAGGAGCCCGTCAAGCAGATGTTCCTCGACCTCATCAAGGAGAAGTACGACGTCGAGGAGGAGGACTTCCTCTCCGCCGAGATCGAGGTCGTACCCGCCGGCCCCGCCCGCGACATGGGCCTCGACCGCTCCATGATTTTGGGCTATGGCCACGACGATCGCGTCTGCGCCTACCCCTCCATGCTCGCCCAGATCGACGTCGCCAACGTGGAGCGCACGAGCATCACGCTCATCGTCGACAAGGAGGAGATCGGCTCCGTGGGTGCCACCGGTATGACGAGCCGCTTCTTCGAGAACACCGTCGCCGAGATCATGACGCTCGCCGGCGAGGATAGCCCGCTGGCCCTGCGCCGCGCACTCGCCCGCAGCCGCATGCTCTCCTCCGACGTGTCCGCCGGCTTCGACCCGGGCTATGCCGGCAAGTTCGAGACCAAGAACGCGGCCTTTATGGGTCGCGGCCTGTGCTTTAACAAGTACACGGGCAGCCGCGGCAAGGGCGGCTCCAACGACGCCGATGCCGAGTACGTGGCCCTCGTCCGCGACATCATGGACGAGGCCGGCGTGGACTTCCAGACCTGTGAGCTCGGTCGCGTCAACGCGGGCGGCGGCGGCACCATTGCCTACATCATGGCCAAGTATGGCATGAACGTCATCGACTCCGGCGTTGCCGTCCTGTCCATGCACGCCCTGTGGGAGGTCGCCAACAAGGCCGATATCTACGAGGCCTACCGCGGCTACAAGGCCTTCCTCGAGCGCGCCTAACCAAACCCTTGTAACTTGCGGTGAAATACGGATTCATCAGGCCTTCCAACGGGGAAAGCGGTCTGTATTTCACCGCAACTTTTTTAGCGGGAGGAGGATTCCGTGCTACAGGTCGTCATTTCGCCCGCCAAACAGATGCGGACAGCTCAAGATGCCTTTGACGTTTTGGGCATACCGCCTTTTGCACATCAGACGGCCCGGCTCCATCAGGCACTGCTGGGCATCGAACGCGAGGATGGCGCAGCAGGTCTTCAGGCCCTTTGGAACGTGAGCGACAGGCTGCTTACAACGTGCCTGGATACGCTTCACGAATTTATGCCCGCCCTGAGCGATGCCGACCTCGCCGATCCCGATATCGCGCGCCGAATCTCCCCCGCCGTCATGTCCTACCACGGCATCCAATACCAAAGCATGGCGCCCGAGGTCATGGATGCTGCACAGCTCGACTGGCTGCAAAACCATCTCTGGATCCTCTCCGGATTGTACGGATGTGTGCGGCCTTTCCATGGCGTTGAGCCCTATCGGCTCGAAATGGGAGCCAAGCTCGCCGTCAACAACGCCCGTGACCTCTATGCGTTTTGGGGCGACAAACTTGCATGCGCCATTGCGCCGACCGGCTCCAACACCACGGTCGTCAACCTTGCCAGCGCGGAGTACGCCAAGGCCGTTCTACCCCATCTCGCAGGCGACGCCACAACCGTCACTTGTCTCTTTGGCGAAGGTGTCCGCAACGGCAAGCCCATCCAGCGCTCGACCGCCAGCAAAAAGGCGCGCGGCTCCATGGTGCGCTGGATGGCAGAAAACAAGCTCGAGGACGCCGCCGGTCTTACCGAGTTCAACATCGGCTATCGCCACGCCCCCGAGATCTCATACCCAGGCACCCTCGTGTTCATCAACGAACAGATGCTCTAGACCCGCCACCCAAAACTGACCCGCTCAGCCTTCTCTATATAACTTGCGGTGGAATAGTTCCTATTTGAGCCTTTTATCGCACAATCAGGAACTATTCCACCGCAACTTTTATGAATTGGCTGGCTAGGCTCGACACCTATTCTGCTAGACCGTCGGCCTTTGCAATCCCGTTTGTCGAACCGTCCTGATAGATAATCTTGACGTGCTCAACCTCGGAAACCGCAACACCCGTCGGAGGCTCCAGACGCCATTCCGTCAGGGCGATATCCATGGTCGTGGGCACATCTCCTTGATCTTTGAGCTTCACCGTCAGCGTTTTGAGCGCCGCGTCAAACGTCACGCGTTCGATTTCCTCGCCCGGAATGGACCCACCACTCAGCTGCAACTGCACAAACTCATCGCGCGGGTACCAATAATCGCCCGGAATGGCGAGCGTATTGGCATTACTGCCAGTACTCCTCACCGTCATAATCGGTAGGTTATCATCAGCCTCGAACTCCCATGCAGCGCCGCCGCGACCACCAAACGTCCAGATACAACAGGCAATCACCATCACGACAAGGATCGCAAAACCAATCGCGACAAGGCCATGGTGCGCACGGCCCTCCTCGGCCGATACGTCCCATTGCATCTCTCGATATAGATGCTTGTCTTCCATGTTCGCCTCCCCACGGGCATGCTCATCGCGTCAATCGTACCCATTCGAGCTATACTTGAGCCCACCACATAAACGGGGAGCTTGCAGGACAAGACGGCAGGCTGAGACTGGGCGCGCCCGCCCTGACCCGCAAACCTGATATGGGTAATGCCAACGAAGGGAGCCGTGCCAATGAGCACACAGACCGAGCCCAAGCTCGTCACGCAAATCGACTTCGCCCGCGCTGGGCAGATCACACCTCAGATGAAAGAGGTCGCCGAGCGCGAGCATCGCGGCCCCGAGTACATCCGCGAGCGCGTGGCAGACGGCCGCATCGCCATTCCCGCCAACATCGTGCATATCAAAAAGGGCATGCGCGCCTTTGGTGTCGGCGAGGGCCTGTCCACCAAGGTCAACGTGAACTTGGGCATCTCGGGCGACAAGGCCGATGCCGCCGAGGAATGGAAGAAGGTCAAGATTGCCGAGGACTTTGGCGCCGACGCCATCATGGACCTCTCCAACTCGGGCAAGACGCGCCAGTTCCGCCAGCAGCTCATCGACGAGACGCCGCTTATGGTGGGCACCGTCCCCATGTACGACGCCATCGGCTACATGGAAAAGCCGCTGGTCAAGCTCACCAAGGACGACCTGCTCGAGGTCGTTCGCGCGCACGCCGAGGACGGCGTGGACTTCATGACCATCCACTGCGGCATCAACAAGTCGGTCATCAAGACCTTTAAGGAGACCGGCCGCCTCATGAACATCGTCAGCCGCGGCGGCTCGCTGCTGTTTGGCTGGATGGAAGTCACCGGCAACGAAAACCCCTTCTACGAGTTCTACGACGAGGTGCTCGAGATCTGCCACGAGTACGACGTGACGATCTCGCTCGGCGATTCCTGCCGCCCGGGCTGTCTCTACGACTCAAACGATGCCACCGAGACCGCCGAGATGATCGAGCTGGGCAAGCTGTGCAAGCGCGCTTGGGCCGCCGGCGTCCAGGTTATGGTCGAGGGACCGGGTCACATGGCGCTCGACGAGATCGCCGCCAACATGAAGCTGCAGAAGCGCCTGTGCCATAATGCGCCGTTCTATGTGCTGGGGCCGCTGGTGACCGATATCGGCGTGGGCTACGACCACATCACCGCCGCCATCGGTGGCGCCATCTCGGCGAGCTCCGGCGCCGACTTCATGTGCTACGTGACACCCGCTGAGCACCTGTGCCTGCCCAACGCCCAGGACGTGCTCGATGGCCTCATGGCCACCAAGATCGCCGCACACGCCGCCGATATCGCCAAGAAGGTACCGCACGCCCGCGATCTGGACGACAAGATGGGCCAGGCACGCCGCAAGCTCGACTGGGACGCAATGTGGAAGTGCGCCCTCGATCCCGTCACCGGCAAGAAGCGCTACGAGGAGTCCCCTGCCGCCACCGAGGGCACCTGTACCATGTGCGGCAAGATGTGCGCCGTCCGCACCGTCAACAAGGTATTCGAGGGCACGACGATCGACCTTGGCATGGAGGACTAGACTCCTCGCTGCGATCGCTTCTAGCGGCGAGCCGGCGCCCCTCAATTGTTGACGTGTGAACATTTGCTTACATTTGCGTAAAGATTGCATCGCCCGCCCGGGTTCGACATAGAGTCGGCCCGGGCATCTTTATAATGCTGGCTTAAAGACCCATTTGAATCCGACCGAACAAGGGAGCGAACATGGATCGCAGTAAGGTACCCGCCGTTCTATCCATCGCAGGATCCGATTCCAGCGGTGGTGCCGGCATTCAGGCCGACATCAAGACCATCACGGCGCACCGCCTGTATGCCGAGACGGCCATCACAGCCATAACCGCACAAAACACCCTAGGCGTCACCGCCGTGCAGAACATCTCCCCGGATATTGTCGCGGCGCAGATCGATGCCGTTTTTGACGATATCCGCCCCTGCGCCGTCAAGATCGGCATGGTTTCCTCTGCCGAGATTATCGAGGTTATCGCCGACCGCCTGAGCGCTTGGGACGCAAAAAATATCGTCGTCGACCCCGTCATGGTCGCCACCTCGGGCGCTCGTCTGATCGCAGAGGACGCTGCCGAAGCGCTTACACGCCGCCTGTTCCCGCTGGCGACCGTCATCACGCCCAATATTCCCGAGGCCATGGCACTGCTCGATTACGAGGTCGATTCCGAGCGCACGCAGCAAAATGCAGCCATGCTTCTCACCCGCCGCTTTGGCTGCGCGTCTCTCGTTAAGGGAGGGCATTTTGTCAACGAGGCCAACGATGTGCTAGCAGAGCCCGCACCGCTCGATGACGAGGGCAACCATCTGGGCGATCCGCTCACCACGTGGTTCCGTCACAAGCGTATCGACACCAATAACACGCACGGCACCGGCTGCACGCTCTCGTCCGCCATCGCCTGTGCGCTGGCCCAGGGTATGGATCTTGCCGATGCCGTCAACGCCGGCAAGGCCTACCTAACGGGCGCCCTCGCCGCCGGCCTTGACATGGGCAAAGGCTCCGGCCCTGTCAACCACATGTGGCAGTACTAAATAGCCAGCAACCTGCCAAAAAGGGACAGGTTTATTTTGGCAGGTTTTATCTGGGCAAACGTCAAAACCGTCACAAGGACACCTTTGTGGCGGTTCCTGCAAATATCTCGATCTGTAACAATAACTCGGCGAAATCGACCCTAGATGTTACAGATCGAGACAAACGACCGATATCGACCTAAATAATCTCAATCTGTAACATCTAGCCCGTTTTCGGCCTTACAACTGTTACAGATCGAGACAAAGCAACGAAACAAGCCACCGCAAGGGGAACTTCTGTGGTGGCTTGGAATCGCACTACTCACCGAGCATCTCTTGGAGCTTGGCTGCCACGGCGTGACCCAGGCTCTCGTGGCTTTCGGGCATCATATGCAGATAGTCGATATCGCCCGGCTCGGCAAACTCGGCGGCATTCAAAAAGTCGCAGCCAAACTGCTCGGCCACGTGCGCATAGTACTCGCCAAAATGTTCAGATGCCTCAACGGAATGTTCGTCAAAGTCGGTCATATACACATCAGCGATCTGTGGCTTGATCTTGATAGGAGCCATCAGCAGAATACGCGGGCAGGGTGCGGCATTGGTCCAGGGAAATGCGCGCACCGCGCGAATCAGTGCCATGGTGCCACGGGCAATATCGGAGGCCGTCACACCAAAGACCGTCTTGCAATCGTTAGTTCCCAGCATAATAACGATCGCATCCAGCGGCTTATGGGCCTCGAGCAGCATCGGCAGCGCGCGGATGCCGTTAAGATTGGTATCCAGATGACACATGTCGTCGCGTACCGTCGTGCGGCCGTTGAGGCCTTCTTCAATTACATGCCAGCCCTCGCCTAAGTCACGTTGGGCCACGCCGCACCAGCGCACATCCTGCGCATAGCGCACCGCGGTGCCGTCGCGCATGCCCGCCGGATCGTAACCATAGGTGTTGCTGTCGCCAAAGCATAGAACGTTTTTCATCGTAAGCCCCTCGCTCAGTAAAAAGCCGACGGAAGCAGCCCTCCCGCCGGCTCGGCATGTCGCATCACGCGCACCGTTTACAGGTACTTGTGCCAGTCGTCGTCATCCTCATCGTCCTCGGCAGCGGCCTGAGCCTGCTCGGCGGCACGGGCGGCCGCGGCGCGGGCAGCAACCTGAGCATAGGACTCCTCGTTACGCTCGGGGAAGCTTGCCAGCACGTGCTCAAACTTGGCGAAGTCCTCATCCCAGCGCGTAGAAGGCACGGCAAAGAACACCTGCTTGACCTTAAAGTCGCCCGATGCGAGCTCCTCGCGGAAGAGCTCTGCCACGGCCTCGGCATCAAAGCCGTTATTGTCGCAGCCCCA
Source organism: uncultured Collinsella sp. (assembly GCA_900545875.1). Lineage (GTDB taxonomy): Bacteria > Actinomycetota > Coriobacteriia > Coriobacteriales > Coriobacteriaceae > Collinsella. The sequence continues at coordinate 4,153 of URAQ01000025.1, read as the reverse complement.
AGCACCCAGCACGAGCTTCTCGCGACCCAGCTCATCGCAGATGGCAAGGACAAAGCGGATACGATCGCGCAGGGCATCCAACAGGGCGTCGTCACTCACGCGGTACTCCTGGCGGGCGCGCTTGACGTTGGGTGCGGCGGCAACGATCACATCGGCGTATGCGTGCACGTGGTTGCGGTCGAAGCGCACGGCGGGCACCACCAGCGCACGATTGCGGTAAAGCTCGCAGTTGATGTTGCGGCGACGGTTCTCGCCGTACCACTTGCGCTGTTTGTCGAGCACATTGTACAGGTACGAATCGGCGCAGAGCGTCGCCTCCTGGCCCAGGTAGCCCTGGATATAGCCGCCACCCGGATTGGTGAACGAGGCAAAGGCAAGCACGGCCATATCGCAGAACTGCGCATAGCCGCGGCCGTTATCGAGGATTGCCTGCGTGGCGGAGGCATCAAGCACAGTGACCTCGGGCAGGACCGGAGCAGCCTCCTCCGCGGGCTCGGACTCAGCCTCGTCGGCCGGCTCGGTGGACTCGAGCGCCACCTCGGGCTCGACCGCGGTCTCCACCTCGGCAACCTCAGCCTCGGCAGCGTCAGCCTCCACAACCTCCGCAGCCTGCTCCTCAGCAACCGCCGCCTTCTGGGCCTTGGCCTTCATCGCCGCGACAAAGCCGGCAGGCATACCGTCAAACTCGCGAACACCGGCAAGCGAACGCTCGATATCCTTGGCGCACGCTTCGGACACAGTTGCCACGTGACGCTCGGCGGCCTTGGCACGGGCCTCGCGCTTGGGATTGGGCTGACCCGCTCGGTTGGACCTGCGGTTACGGTTCCTGTTGTCGACGTCTGCCATAAGTGGTCACCTTTCCTGTCGCTGCCGCTATCGGCTTTTCCCATCCATGATACCCCGCCGCGTACAAAAAAGACGGCCCCGAAGGACCGCCTTTCGCATCGATTTACACGCACGGCAAGCACCGCCGCAATTCGCCACTAGTCGCGACGGCCAAGGATGTTCAGGATGCGCAGGAACACGTTGATAATGTCCACGAACAGATTGGACGCCATGAGCACGGCGTTGGGCAGCGTAGGCGGCACCGTCGTGGCAACATAGGTGTCGTAGCCAATAAAGCCGGCGAACACCACGATCACGATCAGGTCGGTGATGGTCTGCGAGACGCCCATGAACATCAGCACGATCTCAACCAGAATAGTGGCGAGCAGAATGCCAAAACCGATGCCATATACGCGCTGGAAAAACTTGGGGAACGTCACGCCCAAGGCGCCAAAGACAAAGGTGATGGCGGCCGTGGCGATAAAGGCAGTGTTGATGGTGGGCAGGTCGTAGTTGGCAAGGCCAAACGACGCGGTCAGGCCAAAGGTACTCGCAAAGATTACGTAGCCCACAAGGGACAGGCCCACGGACTGCTTGCTGGCGGCGGCCGACATCATGACCATGCCGACGATGGTCAAAATAAACGAGCCAAAGACCAGCGGCAAGGCGGCGCCGCTCATCATCATGCGCGCAAACGACATGGTGCTCGTAAAGTAGGCGCCGGCGCCCATGGCGCAAAAGCCCAAGAAGATCAGGGCAGACATGGCGAGATTGTACGCGCGCGGCGACATCTCCTTGGCGCGGCCTGCACCGCTCTCGACGGGGCCGTTCTGATAGCCCTGGATATCGTTCATAGGTTCGTCCTTTCAAAAAGCGCCACAAATAACGGCGCAGTAGCTGACAAGATTCCTGCCATTGTACTCGAACGCCGTGCGCCCTTACCTACGACGCTCGCCCTCAAGCGTACAATCAAACGCCCAGACCCACCAACGCATCACGTGGGCCTGCGAGCCGTCCGGCCGTCCGCGCGCCTGGTCCTCCAGATACAACTCGGTCGCATGCCCGCCAAAACGAACCTTATACGTTGCCGTACGAACACCGTGAACCGTTAAGCCAAAGCCCGTGGACGAGACAATCTCGTCAATTGTAAAGCAGCGACCGTCGACCCAGCAGACGGTAACCGGCACGACTTGTCCGCCCGCGAGGATGCGAGCCACAACGTCCACATACTGCTTGTGCACGCGTCGAGTTTTGCCATCTGTCTGTCGATATTCCATGCCTCCTATTATCGAACGCATGTTTGCATATTGTAAAGCGAACAGACTGTGGTTTTGAGGTGTTGGGGCGCGCGCACGCGTCCTCATGGCGTGTTAGCAAAAAGAATACCCGCGGTCAACAGGACTAATATTCAATTTTAGTGCCAAAAAATCCACTTCTCACATCAGAACTCGGTAAAGAAACCCGCAGGAGGTGATACGATTTATCATGTTTTTGTAACGTGCCTGCAAACTTCGAGAAAGCCCATATATGGACGTAACGTTCTCAACCTTCCTCGGCCAAATTGTGTCGAACCCAGTCCTTGCCGTCACCGTGATCCTCGCGCTCGGCGCCATCTTCGTCAATGGATGGACCGACGCGCCCAACGCCATCGCGACCTGCGTCACTACGCGTTGCATGCCCGCCCGCGCCGCCATTCTCATGAGCGCCGCATTCAACTTCCTCGGCGTGCTCATCATGACGCACTTTAATGCGAGCGTCGCCAACACCATCTCACATATCGTCGACTTTGGCGGAAACAGCACCATGGCGCTCGCCTGCCTGTGCGCGGCCCTGTTCTCCATCGTCGTCTACGGCGCCACAGCGTCGCGTTTTGGCATCCCCACCTCGCAAAGCCACAGCCTTATCGCCGGCCTGACCGGTGCCGCTATCGCCCTCGGCGGTGCGAGCAGCGTCAACGTCCACGAGTGGATGAAGGTCATCTACGGCCTGGCGCTCTCCATCGGCCTGGGCTTTGTCATGGGCTGGGTCCTGTGCAAGCTCGTCTCGATTCTTTTCGCCGCCGCCAACAGGCGACGTGCCAATGTCTTCTTTAAATACGCTCAGATCGCGAGCGCTGCGGCCATGAGCTTTATGCACGGCGCGCAGGATGGACAGAAGTTCATCGGCGTGCTCTTTTTAGGCGTGGCCTTTGCCAGCGGCCAGACGAGCGTCGGCGATGCCGGCATCCCCATCTGGATTATGCTGCTGTGCTCGGCCACTATGGGTATCGGCACCAGCGTGGGCGGCGAGCGCATCATCAAGTCCGTCGGCCAGAGCATGGTCAAGCTCGAAAAGTACCAGGGCTTCTCCGCCGACCTAGCGGGCGCCGCAAACCTGCTGCTTGCCACCCTTACCGGCATCCCCGTGTCCTCCACCCACATCAAGACCTGCGCCATCATGGGCGTCGGTGCCGTCAAGCGCCTTTCGGCCATCAACTTCGGTGTCGTCAAGGACATGATGTTCACCTGGTTCTTCACCTTCCCCGCCTGCGGACTCATCAGCTTTGTCATGGCCAAGCTGTTCATGATGTTCATCTAGTCAAACCGAGCGTCCATCCGGACCGTAATACTTCGCCCACCCGTCTTCGCCTCGAAAGGACCCACTCATGGCAAAGAAACCCGATTCGTTCTACTTCGACAACTACGTCGCCTGCGCCGACCTTGCCGTCCAGGCCGCCGAGCTGCTCACCAAGATTTTCGAGAACTTCGATCCCGCAAAGATTCACGATATGCTCAACAAGATGCACGCGATCGAGCATGCGGCCGACAAGAAGCACCATGAGCTTGAGGACGCCCTGCTCACGGCCTTTATCACCCCGCTTGAGCGCGAGGACCTGGACCTGATGAGCTGCTCACTCGACACCGTGCTCGACCGTATCGAGGGCGTCGTGCAGCGCGTCTACTTCACCAACATCCAGAGCATCCATCCCGATGCCATCGTGATCGCCCACAAGGTGACCGACGCCTGCCGCGCCATGAAGGACCTGATGGTCGAGCTGCCCAACTACCGCAAGTCCAAAACGCTGCGCGAGCTTGTCATCCAGATCAACACCATCGAATCCGAGGCCGACGAGCTCTATATCAACGCCATGCGCAACCTGCACGTTAACGGCAAGGACCCGCTCGAGGTCATCGCCTGGCGTGACGTGTACGCCTTCCTGGAGTACTGCGCCGACTGCTGCGAGAATGTGGCCGATGTTGTGGATTCGATTGTCATGAAGAACAGTTAATTGGGGGTACGTATCCCACCGGTCGCGGGCCCGACCACTAATACCTTTTTCACTCCGGCT
>URAQ01000024.1 GCA_900545875.1 uncultured Collinsella sp. | reverse complement strand
ACGGCGTACAGCAACGGAATCCAGCCAACCGGTACGACGACGACGACCGGTGGTCACGCCGTACTCATAGCCCTCCTCGGTCAGCGTGTGGCCGGCCTCGGACTCATAGGAAAGCTCGGTGGGCATGGGGCCCGAACCGACGCGGGTGATATAAGCCTTCATGACGCCCAGCACGCGATCGACGTTCTTCATGCCGACGCCGGAGCCGGTAATGGCGCCGCCGGCGGTGCAGTTGGAAGACGTCACGTACGGATAGGTGCCGTGGTCGATGTCGAGCAGCGTCGCCTGGGCACCCTCAAACAGCAGGTTCTTGCCCTCATCGATCATGTTGTTGAGCAGCAGGCTCGTCTCGGTGATGTAGGGGCGCAGGCGCTCGGCCATGGGCAGGTACTCGTCGCAAATCTGGTCCACGGTGTAGGTGGGCAGGTTGTAGATGAGCTCGAGCTCAGGGTTCACGCGGGCGAGAGCGGTCTCCAGCTTGTCGCGGAACAGTGCCTCGTCCAGCATGTCCTGCATGCGCAGACCAATGCGGGCCATCTTGTCCTGATAGCACGGACCGATACCGCGCTTGGTGGTACCGATGTTCTTCTTGCCGAGCTTCTGCTCAAAGGCACCATCCAGATCGATGTGGTACGGCATGATGACATGCGCATTGCCGCTAATCTTGAGGTTCTTGGTGGTGATGCCGTCGGCCTCGAACATGTCGATCTCCTCAAGGACAACCTTGGGGTTGACGACGCAGCCGTTACCGATCACCGACACGTGGTCGGAATACATGATGCCGGAGGGCACCTGGTGCAGGCCGTACTTCTTGCCGTTGACGACGATGGTGTGGCCGGCGTTGTTGCCGCCCGAGTAGCGCACGACGGCATCGAAGTCGCCGGCGACCAGGTCGCAAATCTTACCCTTGCCCTCATCGCCCCACTGGGCACCGACCAAAACGGTTGACGGCATGTTTACTCCTTACATTCATGGACTGTCTACGCGCCACGCCGGCACGCAGAAGCACAAAACATTCCCAGTATACCCGTGCAACGGGCGCCTGTCCTACTCCTCGGCATGTACCCCATCAAGCTCATAGAACTTGGTGGATGCCGGCAGGAACATCAGGTCAACGTCGCCGATCGGGCCCGAACGGTTCTTGGCCACAACGATACGCGTAACGCCCTCGTCGGGTCGATCGTCGCGCGAGGCCTCGGCCTCGTCGGCGGAGCGGTCCAAGAACATAACGATATCGGCGTCCTGCTCGATGGAGCCCGATTCACGAAGGTCGGAAAGCTGCGGGCGCTTGCCGGTACGGGATTCGACCTGACGCGAGAGCTGCGACAGCGCGATGAGCGGGATCTTGAGCTCCTTGGCCATGATCTTCAGACCACGCGACATCTCAGAGACCTCGACGGTACGGCTCTCGGAGCGGCGTCCCGGCGGAGGACTCACCAGCTGCAGGTAGTCCAGGATGATGATGGCCTTCTCCTTGTTGTGGAGCATGCGGCGGCTCTTGGCGCGAATCTCGGTCACCGTGGTGCCGGGCGTATCGTCAATCAGAATATCGAGCTTGGACAAGGTCTGCGTGGCCTCGTTGATATTGGCCCACTGCTCGGGGCTAATGCGGCCCATGCGGAAGTCACTGATCGAGATCATGGCGTAGGCGCAAATCAGACGCTGGGCAATTTCCTTGCCCGACATCTCCAGAGAGAAGAAGCCGACGGTATAACCGGCAGCGGCGGCGTTGAGCGCCAGATTCAGGGCGAACGACGTCTTACCCACAGCAGGGCGGGCGCCGATAATGATGAGCTGACCCTCGCGAAAACCCATGAGCATGCGGTCGAGCGACGGGAAGCCCGTGGGCACGCCCGCAGCCTGGCCACCGGCCTGGCACACTTCCTCGGCCTCGTTATAGGCCTCGACCATAAACTCGGTCAGCGTCTTATAGCTCGACTTGACCTCGCGTGCCGTGACCTTGAGCAGCTTGCTCTCGGCTAGCTCCACGACCTCTTTGGTGTCGGTGGGGGCGTTATATGCCAGCGCGTTGATCTCGTTGGTGGCGCCGATCAGCTCACGCAGCATCGAATCACGGCGAACGATGGCGGCATGGTGCTGCCAGTTGACGAGCGACAGAGTCTGACCCATCAACTCCAAAATGTAGGCCTCGCCGCCCACGGCATCGAGCTTGTTGATGCTTCGCAGGTAATCGATCAGCGAGATGGAGTCGATAGGAATGCGGCTGTTGTACATATCGACCATCGCGGTATAGATGGTCTTATGAATGGGCCGGTAGAAGTCATCGGGCTGCAGCTCGACCTGGGCCTCTTCGACCACCTCGGGCGATAGCAGCATAGCGGCCAGTACATTGGCCTCTGCATCTTGGTTTTGGGGAAGACCCAACTTTGAGCCGCGGTCCTCAACCGTCAGCCCGGTCTCCCTATCGTCATATGCCATGAGCATCCTCATTCATATCGCTTGCGAGCATCCATAGTATCAGCCACGGTCCCAAAACGCGCCGCGCGCCGCCAATCATCACCGAACCAAGCGGATGAACGATCCTGTATATAGGACTTCGACGCAACGTTCACCATGACACTCACTCAGCACAAAAAACAAAAGGGCGCCCTGGTCTCCCAGAGCGCCCTTCTTAGAACAAGATTGTTGCGTTGCAGCAAATGCTACTCGGCAGCAGCCTCAGTCTCGACCTCGGCGGTCTCGGCCTCGGCGACCTCAGCGGCCTCCTCGACCTCAGCCTCGGCAGCGAGCTCCTCGGCGGTAACGCCGACGAGAACGACAACCTCGGCCTTGATCTCGCGGTACAGCGAGATGGCAACGGTGTGGGCACCGGCAACCTTGATGGGCTTACCGAGCTCGACGCGCTTGCGGTCGATGTCCATACCGAGCTGAGCCTTGATGGCGTCAGCGATCATAGCGGCGGTAACGGAGCCAAAGAGGATGCCCTCGTCGCCGACCTTGACGTCAACGGTGACCGTCTTGCCCTCGAAGGCAGCCTTGGTCTCGTTGGCGGTAGCCAGACGGACGGCCTCGCGCTTGGCGATGTTGTTGCGACGCTCGTCAAGCTGCTTGAGGTTGCCCTTGGTGGCGGCAACAGCGAGCTTCTTGGGGAACAGGAAGTTCTCAGCGTAACCCTGAGCGACCTCTACGACGTCACCCTCGCCGCCCTTGCCCTTGATCTCATCGAGAAGAATAACCTTCATGATGCGTCTCCCTTCTTAGCCGCGGTCGCGGTTGCCACGAGAGGAAACCACGGGGACGGTGTACGGCAGGAGAGCCATCTCGCGGGCGCGCTTGATGGCGTTGGCGATGTCATGCTGATGCTGCGTGCAAGCGCCAGTGACGCGACGGGGCTTGATCTTGCCACGATCGGTCATGTACTTACGGAGAAGCTGAGTGTCCTTATAGTCGATGAACTCAGTGTTCTCCTTGCAGAACTGGCAGTACTTACGACGCGGCTGACGTGCAGAAAAATCATTAGCCATGTCAAAATACCTTTCATTTGGCAACTTCGGCGAACCAAAGTCGCCTCTCACTCAAAAATAGGTGAACAACCCTTAGAACGGGATGTCCTCATCGTAGACGTCGACCGCAGGCGGCGTAGCCACCGGCGCGGCGGGACGTGCTGCGGGCGCGGGAGCTGCGGGGGCGTAACCGCCCTGATCGTAGCCACCCTGGCCACCACGGGAGCTCATAAACTCGATCTCATCGACGATGACCTCAAGCTTGCTCCGGCGCTGGCCGTCGCGCTCCCAAGAGCTGTAGCGCAGCTTGCCCTCGATCGCGACCTTGTTTCCCTTTGCCAGGAAACGGCTCACGGCCTCGGCGCGGGTGCCGAACATGGTGCAGTCGACAAAGTTGGGATAGTCCTCCCACTCGCCAGTCTGCGGGTTGCGGCGACGATCGTTCACGGCGACGCCAAAGGACAGAACCTGGGTTCCGCCGGCGGTGGCGCGCAGCTCGGGATCACGCGTGAGATTACCGGTGATGTTCACTCGATTGATGCTCATAACTCACTACTTCCTCTTGGGGCACAAGCCCAGTCCAAAACGACAGTCTTACTCCTGGTCGTCGCGACGGACGATCATGTGGCGGACCACAGCGTCGGTGATGCGCAGGACGCGATCAAGCTCGGCGATCTGGGTAGGATCTGCGTGGAAGTTGATGAGGGTGTAGTCACCATCGGTGAGGTCGTTGATCTCGTAGGCGAGCTTGCGCTTGCCCCACTCGTCAACGGAGTCGACCTTGCCAGCGCCCTCAGCGATCGTGGTATCGATACGCTTCATAACAGCGAGACGGGTCTCGGGGTCGAGCGACGGGTCAACAAAGAACAGCAGTTCATAAGCCTTCATATTGTCACCTCCTCTGGGCAAATGTGGCTTCAGGTCGTGAAGGTGCGCCTGAAGCAGGAAAAGACTTGGTAATAATATCTTTCAACCTCTCAGGCCGCAAGAATATGCAGCTACAACCTCATGACCTCCACATATGCCCATGCTCGCACCACGTTTCATGCGCATTCCAACCAAATGCTGACCAAAAGCTTGACGGATCTGTGGGCAAGATACGGTGCCGTGGGGACAAGCTGAGCCAAGCCGCAGGTCAACGGGCACAAGGCTGTGGTCGCAAAATGCATACCAGTGGCCCACAGCACCACCCAAAGATTTTTAAATTCATTGCCAAGTCGCTTATGAATACCCCTTTTGAACAATTGAGCTGATCAACCACGCTGGTCGGAAGCCGTTTTTTGGCACCTCAAACCCCACTGCAACGCCAAGCGCGGCCAAGCGTTTTAAAAAATGCCAACTTTTCTGTTTGCACTTTTCGATTCCTCGTGTATACTGACTTTCGCATTTAACGGAGAGTTGTCCGAGTGGCCGAAGGAGCACGATTGGAAATCGTGTAGGCGCCAAAAGCGTCTCCAGGGTTCAAATCCCTGACTCTCCGCCAGTTAATTCCAAAGCAGGCCTTCGAGCCTGCTTTGTTTTTACCCCACGCGGAGGGGTGGCAGAGTGGTTGAATGCGGCGGTCTCGAAAACCGTTTGGCCTGTATAAGGTCACGAGGGTTCGAATCCCTCCTCCTCCGCCATTTTGGTTGAGAAAGCTCCCAAGAATGGGAGCTTTTTTGTTATCGAAATACGTCTCGATCCCACGCTTCCCCAAACATGTACGTCAGCCTCAAAAAACGACATTTTTCGACATCTTTGGAGGCTGACGTACACGTTTGGATTGAGCTCACGGGAGCGGCGCTATTCGGAAGGTGCCTCCTCGTCTCGTATGCTTTTCCAGTTGCGGATAAGTGCCTTGCGTAGTTCGTTTTGTTTTCTCTGGTACCCGGTGTCGGTACAGCGAGGCATGCCGAGTGCTTCGCGAATGTTGTTCATGGCGCGGTGAAAGGCGAGCTGGCTGCCGAACTGAGCCGAAGTGAGCGTAACGATTCGATATCCCATTTGGGAGAGAACGGCCTCTCGCTCCGCATCTGCTCCCTTGCGCTCGAGCTCATCGTGAAAACCGCCCTTATATTCGATACCGAGCGCCCTGCGCTTATAGGTCACGAGCGCATCGATTTTGAGCGTTCGAGCTTTGGCGCAATGCCAGAGACGTTGAGGGATCTCGAGCGGTTTGTTGAGTTCGACACCTCGGATGCCAACGCCGCCTTCGCTTGTTGGGAGCGAGAGGGCGATTGCCGAAGCGGTCTCCATAGGCGAGGCCGAGCGATCGTAGATGTGCCTGAGCGCGAGCCGTGCACGTGTGGCACCGGGTTTGCCGGGGTGCCGATCGAGCAGTTCGGTTATTTCATCCTTGGAGGTGGTGGCTGGTTGCTCGGTATAAGGGTCGGCGGGATTGAGCCTCATGCGATAATCGCCGCAAACTTCATAGCCATATTCGAGATATTCGATCCTATCCATCCACTCGGCAGCGAGCACGAAGGCGAAGGCTTCGTCGGTGATGAAGATTCCGGGCGTCAACTCGTTAATATGCTCGTAGGGAAGATTTTGTCCAAGAATGTGGCAAACGACGCCTTTGGTACGAATTCGCTCAAATTCGAATACAACCGCGATATCGATAGTCTTAAGCATATCGGACGGAATGCCGCAGTCGGTAAGGGCCTGTCGTATGCGCGCAACACGTTGCTGGGTGGAGATGCCTTGTGCGCCTATCTGGTAGTCGTGCCGCGCAAGAGACTGAACCAAATTCTGGGGTGCATGATGGACAAGCCATGCGGTTTTATGCGAAATGAGAACAGGGGTATCCATTGAGGGCCTCTCGCTCTGAGCCGGTATCCAACTCTTATGTCCGTTGAAGTGGGGAAATATACCGGATGTGAGTAAATCAACTCACTCATGCTGTGAGCTCAATCCAAACATGTACGTCAGCCTCCAAAGATGTCGGAAAATGTCGTTTTTGGAGGCTGACGTACATGTTTTGGACCCTTGGCATTCCAGTAACGCCACGCCCCCACCCAGTCCCGACCGTTTGCCGAGCAATAGGGTCGCAATCGGCGCTGAACATGTACTATGTACGGGCATTGTCCAAATCCGTAATCCAAAGGACCCCATCTTGCCCGTCGTCGCCGCTATGACCATTACCTCACATGCCTCGGATGCCATGGTCGCTATTCCGTTTTGGCTCGAGATGTTCGCTGTTGTCGCTGCATCGATCTCGGGTGTGCTGGTTGCGCGTGAGCACAAGCTCGACCTGGTGGGCGCGGTCGCGCTCGCGGTAGTCTGCGGTCTGGGCGGAGGTCTCTTGCGCGACATGACGCTGCAGGTGGGCAACGTCTACATCCTCAACCAGCCGATGGCGCTCCCGCTTTCCATTGCCACGGCAGCCATCATCTACATTTTCCCGGCAATCGTCGACAAACCCGAAAAACTCATTCCCCTGCTCGACATCATCTCGGTCGGCATCTATGCCGCCACCGGAGCGGACAAGGCGCTTGTCTACGGCTTTGCACCGGCGGTGTGCATCATGATGGGCTTTTTTACCGCGGTGGGCGGCGGCATGTTGCGCGACGGCTTTATGGGCGTGGTTCCGGGCATTTTCCAACGTACTAACTTTTATGCCATCGCCGCCATCGCCGGATCGACAAGCTATGTGTGTCTCGTTATGAGCGGCATCATGAGCAATGTCGCCGCGCTGGTCGTATGCGTTGTCGTGACCATGGGTCTGCGCTGGCTCTCGCTGCGCTTTGACATCAAAAGCCCCACCGAAGAAGATATCGCGCGCTTCTTGCACCGTAAAAAGTAGACAGCACGGCACGACCCTTCGAAATGCAACCGAGAGGTTCTTTTAGAGCGCCCGCACGTTGGGTACCCTGTTAGGTATATGCCGAACACCTAACAAAAGGATCAACCATGGCTTTCAATCAAACCGCGGCGACGCCGTCACACAAGATGCGTCGCTGCCTGCTTATGGCATTCGCGCTCATCGCGCTGGCGATCACCGCGCTTCCCACGGCGTCGTTCGCCGGCACGGACACCGCAGGCAATGTCCTTGCGACCGACAATGACGCCAATCCGTCCGGCGTCGAGGGTGACCTGTACTGGGCCGGTCAGGCCCTCAACTTGGATGATGCGTCCATCAACCACGATATCATCGCTGCGGGCGATACCCTCTCAATTCGCGACTGCACGGTAGGCGGCGCCGTTCGTCTTGCGGCGCGCACGATTGATATCGCCCAGACCACGGTTGATGGCAGCGTGACCGTCGCTGGCCAGCACGTTGTTCTCAACGCCGGCAGCACCGCCAACTGTTTCTACGCGACAGGCGAGACGGTTGCCCTGCGAGGCTCCACCAAGTCGGCAGCGCTGGCAGGCGATACGGTGACCATCGATGGCACCGTCGAGGGCGATGTCGAGGTTTGGGCCGACAAGCTCATCCTGGGCAAGAACGCCCATATCACCGGCACCGTGAACGCGCACGTCTCCGAGGACCCCGAGCGTGCCGCAGGGGCCGAGGTAGGCGCGCTCAAGATCGACCGCACCGAGAACGAGGATACTTCCACCGTTAACGATGTCATCGGCGGTATCGTCGCCGCGGCACTCTCGACCTGCTTTGTCGCTCTGCTGCTCGAGCTCGTCTTTCCGCGCGCGACCGCCAGCGCCGCCGGCATGCTCCACCAGCGCCCCATGCCCCTGTGGGTGAGCGGTCTTCTGGGCACGATTGCTATCATCCCCGCCGTCCTACTGCTGATTATCTCTATCGCCGGTCTGTCGCTTGCCGGAGCCCTCATGTGCGGTGTCATTGGCATCGCGCTGGTGTCGAGTGCCTTTGCAGGGTGCGCGATTGCACGCATGGTCGGACACAGCCAGAACCGCTACGCCATGGCAGCCGTTGGTGGCGTAATCGCAGGCGCCCTCACGGGGCTTCCCCTCGTAGGCGGCTTCATCAGCGGCGTGGCCTTTGTCTTTATGCTCGGCTACATCATCCAAATCATCTGGCGCAACGCCCGCGTCAAGCCGCAGCAGCCGGCTAACACGCCAGGACTCCCCACCGCTTAGCCGCCAACCACCACAAAGGGGCCAGGCACCTTTGTGGTGGTGCAGACCAGCTCAGTCCCTGTGCACAAAAAGGGCGCCGACCATTGCGGTCGACGCCCTTTCTTGTTAGACGCTATAAAGCCCAGCGCTTATTTGTTGACCTGGCCGGCGCGGACGGCAGCCTTCTTGCGGTCGGTGGCATTGAGCAGACGCTTGCGCAGGCGGATGTTCTTGGGAGTAATCTCGACCAGTTCGTCATCGGCGATGTACTCCAGCGCTTCCTCCAGCGAGAAGGTGCGGGGCGGCACCAGCTGGACGGAGATATCGGAGGTCGAGGAACGCTGGTTACCAAGGTTCTTGGTACGGGCGATGTTGACGACCATGTCGCCGGCCTTGCTGCGCTCGCCCACGATCATGCCCTCGTAGCACTCGGTGCCCGGCTCAACAAACAGCTGGCCGCGCTCCTGCAGCGTACCCAGAGCGTAGGCAACGGCCTTCTCGGTAGTCATGGAGATCATGGCGCCGTTCTGACGGTTGCCGATCTCGCCGGCGTAAGGACCATACTCCAGGAAGGTGTGGTAGAACACGCCCTCGCCGTGGGTAACGTTCATGATGCGGTTCTTGAGACCCATAATGCCGCGCGTCGGGATCTTAAACTCGAGGTGCGTCACAATGCCCGAGGTATCCATGCTCGTCATGATGCCGCCGGAGGTACCGAAGACCTCAACGACCTTGCCCGAGTACTCGTCCGGGCACTCGACAACGGCCTGCTCGACGGGCTCCATCTTGTTGCCGTTCTCGTCCTTCTTAAACAGAACACGGGGACGACCGACCTGGAACTCGAAGCCCTCACGGCGCATGGACTCCATCAGGACGGACAGGTGCAGAATGCCGCGGCCCGAGACCTCGACGCCGCTCTTGTCCTCGAGTTCCTCGATCTTCATGGTCACGTTGTTCTCGGCCTCGTTGAACAGGCGCTCCTTGAGCTGACGGGCGCCCACGATGTCGCCGTCGCGGCCGACGAGCGGGGAGGTCGAAGCCTCGAAGACGATGGACAGGGTCGGCGGGTCGATCTCGATGGGCTCGAGCTCGACGGGGTTCTCGGGATCGGTGTAGACATCGCCGATATCGGTGCGGTCGATGCCCACGACGGCGGCGATGTCGCCGGCGCCGACTTCCTGGCACTCGGTGCGGCCCAGGTAGTCGAAGGTAAAGAGCTGCTTGACGGTAGCGGTGGCGCTGGAGCCGTCGTTCTTCACAACCAGAATCTGGTCGCCCTGATGGATGGCGCCGGAATACACGCGACCGATGCCGATACGGCCAACGAAGTTGGAGTGGTCGATGGTCACGCACTGCATGGCCAGTGGAGCGTTCTCGTCAACCTCGGGCGCGGGCATGTCGTCGATGATCATATCGAGCAGCGGATACATGTCCATGTTGCCGTCGTTGGGATCAAGGCGGGCAAAGCCATTCATGGCGCTGGCGTAGACCACGTGCTCCATGGCGAACTCAAGCTGGTCGTCGGTGGCGCCCAGGTCGGCCATGAGGTCCAGGCAGTCGTTGTAGGCCTTCTCGGGGTTGGCGCCCGGACGGTCGATCTTGTTGATGACGATCATGATCTTGAGGCCGGTGTCGATAGCGTGACGCAGCACGAAGCGGGTCTGGGGCATGGGGCCCTCAAAAGCATCGACCAGCAGCAGGGCGCCGTCGGCCATACGCAGCACGCGCTCGACCTCGCCGCCGAAGTCGGCGTGGCCCGGGGTGTCGATGACGTTGATCTTAACGTCCTTGTACTCGATAGAGATGTTCTTGGCGAGAATCGTAATGCCGCGCTCGCGCTCCTGGTCGTTAGAGTCCAGGACGCGGTCCTCGACCTGCTGGTTGGCACGGAAGGCGTCCGTGGCACGCAGGAGCTTATCGACCATCGTCGTCTTGCCGTGGTCGACGTGGGCGATGATGGCGATGTTTCTCAGATTGTCTACGCGCATGTAGTTCCCCTATCTTCTATCTATACACAAACGGCACGCGTATGCGACCCGCCTAGCAACACAACGCTCGGCGAGAATATTGAGCCTTTTACCGAAAACTCGTTTATTTTAGCGATTTTAGATGAGAGGGGTTTCCTCACCTGCAGGTTCAGGGTCGCTCCACATAAAACCATCGCCGGCGCCCATGCCCTCATACAGCACATATGCCGAAAAACCGCTCTCGAGCGTAGTCTCGAAAAAACTCACGAGCAGGGCGTCGTGGTAGCCGCCGTCAATCTCGACGCAGCCGGTATAGCCAATGGCATAGCGGACGATACGGCCCAGGCCCTCGTCCTTAAGACCCATCTTGTGCTCGGAGATAAAGTTGGTGGCCGCCTCGAGGCACGCCTCTTCGCCATCCTCGTCGAGCGCCGCCAGATATCGGTTGGAAGCGGCGTCCTCAATCGCCACAACTACGCCCGGATTCTCGCCGGCGGCAAGGTCGTCCAAGAACGCACCAATCAGGTCACACACCATGGCGTCGAGCTCGGCGGAGACGTTACCGGCGTCCTGCATATCCTGTGCCATCTTTAGACCTTCCCATCGAGTCTGGCGTCATTACAGTTCTTGTGCCTCGGCGGCGATCTTAGCGGCAGCGTCGCGGGTGCGCATCATATCCATCGCGCGCTTGTCGAGCACCTTGATCTGACTGGTCAGCATGACCGCATCGACCACGCCCCAGATCACGAGGCCCGTAGAGATCGAAAACCCAAGCGCACCAACTGTACCACGAAGGCGCGAACAGATTGCCGCGACAAGAGCGGAGATGACAACCATCTTGATAAACGAGCCGCGGCGTTCGCGAAGCGTGCGGGCCTGCGTCACATAGGCAATGCGAGCCGCCTCAGAAGCCTCCGAGCGCATCTGGGCCTCGCGGGCGATCGCAGCCGCCTCGGCAGAAACTCCGGCGCTCATGAGTGCGCACTCCGTCGCGTGGTTGTCGAGCATTTAAAAATCATCGGGCGAGAGCGTGTGAACGAACTCATCGAACTTTTCGAACTCTTGCTCGTCGTCGACTTCCTCGGCGTGCGGTGAGACAGTGCCCAAGCGATTCATGATGTCATCTTCAACGAACATGGGGGCATTGCTGCGTACGGCGAGGGCGATGGCGTCGCTCGGGCGCGCATCGATCCTATGCTCGTTGCCATCGGTCAACACGACAACCGTCGCGTAAAACACGGGCGGCTCGGCGCGGACGATTTCGACACGCTCGAGCTTGGCACCCAGGGCTTCGACGGTGTCGAGCAGCAGGTCGTGTGTGATTGGGCGATCGGCGCGTCCGCTGTCGATGCCACGGCTGATTGCCGCAGCCTCAAACGAGCCGGTCTGGATGGAGAGGGAGCGCAGCGGCGCGGGGGAATCCGACTTGCTGCAGCGCTCGCGAAGCACAATAAGCGATGGCACGGGACCGGCGGCCATGACGATGGTCTCTATGTCGACACGAACCATGGAACACCTCCGGTACGTAGCGGTTAACACGCGGCGGCCCGCCGCGTTGAATAGCTATACTACCCAATCTTTCGCACAGCACACAAAACCAAAATGAGATTTATCGCAGACAAGACGATATGAGAAAGCCATTGGGGTCGCCTCCCCCGCGGCGCAGCTTCTTTCC
>URAQ01000023.1 GCA_900545875.1 uncultured Collinsella sp. | reverse complement strand
CGAGGTGCGCGCGGCCTCCAAGCGCTCGAGCGAAAAGGCGAAGCCCGCCGCCGGCACCTCGATACCGTCGCCAAATGCGCCGGTAAAGATGGAGTCATAGCGTCCGCCCGAACCGACCGGATCGGGCAGTCCGCCGGCATAGGCCTTAAAGACCAGGCCCGTGTAGTAATCGAAAGAGTTCATGATAGAGAAGTCGAACGACAGCACCTGGGCGTCCTCGGATGCCAGGCCCTCAACCAGGGCACGCAGCTCGCACGTCAGCGGCGCGACGATACCGGCGGCCTCCAGCAGCGCGTCCACGCAGTCGAGCACCTCGGCACCGCCGTGCAGACGCGGCAGCTCGCTAATGGCGGCCTTGACGGCATCGGACTCGGTGCTTGCCGCCACGCGGGCATCGAGGCCCACAAAGTCGTTGGCGTGCACGCAGCGCAGGGCCTCAGCGGCCAGCTCGCGATCCTCGCACGCCGCGAGCAGTTCCTTAAACGGACGCACGCTACCTGCGATAATGCGCGCATCGGGCAGTGCCAGCTTACGCACGGCCTCGGCCACGAGCGAGACAATCTCGACATCGCCCGCGGTATCGCCCGCGCCGATAAGCTCAAAGCCCAGCTGCGTAAACTGACGCGAGCCGCCGGCATTGCGCTGACACTCGCGAACCACCGGCGCCTCGTAGCGAAGGCGCAGGGGCAGGTCAGCCGCGCGCATGCGGGTCGAAACCAGGCGCACGATCGGCAACGTGTTGTCGGGACGGACCACCAGCAGGCGACCGTCGTCATCAAAGAGCTTAAACGGCGTGTCCGCAATGCGGCCGCCTTCCTCGAGCGAACTCTTGTCCTCGAGCAGCGGCGTCTCGACCGGAAGGTAATGATGCTCCCTGAAGCAGCCCTTCACCGTACATGCGATCTCCTCGCGCGCCTGAGCCTCCTCGGGCAATATGTCCCGGAATCCCCACGGTGTGGCCGTCATCTGGTGAGCCTCCTCATGCTGTGCTTCGTATAGAACAGAAGACCGGCATAGCTCCGCCGGTCTTCTGGGTACTTTAGCATACTAGAGTGCTTGCGGGGAAAATCCTTGTCCGCAGCTCACACCGTATTCATTTGGAAACATAGGGGCAGACGCTCAGCTAAATCTGACGATTATCTAGGCCAACCAGAAACCATATCCCGTTTTTCGTCTAAAAACTGGGATGCAGTTTCCGCTGAGGACTATCCGAACTGCTTCTGCAGCGGCTGTTTTGGCTCCGGGACCGCGTCAATCGCATATCTTTATGGCGCCTTTATCCTACACATGTTGTATAACTACCAAATGTGGAATATAACAAAGAGCAAAACATAGGCTGAGCGTTATGGAGGATTGAGGTTGAAAGAGAAGCTATTTCGATGGGTCGTGAAGCACCGCAAACCCATCATCGCGTTCTATGCGGTGGCAGCACTGGTATGCCTGTTCCTGCGCCAGTTTGTAGGCGTTAACTACGACATTACGAGCTATCTGCCCGACGAAGCGGCGTCGACCGTCGCTCTGAATACCATGGGTGATGAGTTTGAGGGTGACATTCCCAACTGTCGCGTTATGGTGCCCAATGTCTCGATCGCTCAGGCGCTCAAATACAAGGACAAAATCAAAAAGGTCGACGGCGTCGAGGAGGTCCTATGGCTTGACGACGCGGCAGATATCGATCA
This sequence comes from uncultured Collinsella sp., assembly GCA_900545875.1. GTDB lineage: Bacteria > Actinomycetota > Coriobacteriia > Coriobacteriales > Coriobacteriaceae > Collinsella. The sequence continues at coordinate 11,021 of URAQ01000023.1, read as the reverse complement.
GCCGCTTGCCACGCAAGACAAAGACACCGTTGAGACCTATTACAAAAAGAACAACGCCCTGTTTACGGTGACGGTTAATTCCGAAAAGGAGATCGAGGCAACCGACGCTATTCGAGATATCGTGGGCGACGAGGGCGCCATTACGGGCTCGGCCATGTCTAACGCGCTCGCCACCACATCGACCGAGCAGCAGATCAGCATTATCACGGTCGCTGTCATAGCGATTATCTTCGTGATTCTGGTCATCACGACTACCAGCTGGGCCGAACCCATCCTGGTGCTGCTGGGCCTGGGCGTCTCGGTGTTTATCAACTGGGGCACCAACCTCATCTTTGGCGAGATTAGCTTTGTCACCAACTCTGCGGGCTCCATTTTGCAGGTTGCCATCGCGCTGGACTTCTCGGTCTTTTTGCTGCACCGCTTTAACGAGGAGCGTGGCCGCCACGGCAGCGTTGCCGAAGACATGGTGCAGTCGTGCTGCCTGTCCTCGGTCGCCGTGTTTTCGAGCGGTTGCACGGTCTGCATCGGCTTTATCGCGCTTGCCGCCATGCAGTTTAAGATCGGCCCCGACCTTGGTCTTGCCCTTGCAAAGGGTATCGCCATCAGCCTGGTATCGGTCTTTACCTTTGTTCCTTCGATGTTCGTTCAGTTCGATGGCTTTGTGCAAAAATCGCAGCACAGGCCCTTTGTCCCGCCGCTGGGTAAGTTCGCCCGTCTGGTGCTCAAGGTCTGTATCCCCGCTGCCGTCGTGATCCTCGCCGTGGTTTACCCTGCGCGTGTGGCATCGACCTCCAGCGATATCACGTACTACTACGGCACTTCGCACATTTTTGGTTCGGATACGCGGCTTGGTCAGGATATGGACAAGGTCAAGGAGGTCTTTGGCAACTCCGATACCTACGTTGTGCTCGTTCCCCGTGGAGAGGTGAGCGAGGAGCAGGCACTCTCCAATGAGCTCAAGGCGCTCCCCGAGGTCAAGTCCATCCAGAGCTATGTTGACGTTGCGAGTCCCTATATCCCCACGGGTATGGCCGAAAAGGACACGCTCGATCTGGTGGAGGGAGAGCACTACAGCCGTTTGGTGCTCACGGTTACCGCGCCCTACGAGGGTCCGAGTACATTTAAGCTGGTCAAGAAGATTCGTTGTATCGCGGACAAACATTATCCGGGTAAGGCAATGCTCGCCGGCGAGGGCGTGAGCACCACCGACCTTAAGGACACCATCACCGTCGATAAGGGCAAGGTCGACCTCATCGCCGTCGTGGCCGTGTTCGCGGTCTTGCTGCTGGCCACCAAGTCGCTGAGCCTGCCGATCATCTTGGTGCTCGTGATTGAGACCTCGATCTGGATCAACTTTGCTGCACCGCTCTACACCGGTATGCACGAGTTCTTCCTCGCCTACTTAATTGTGAGCTCCATCCAGCTGGGCGTTGCCGTCGACTACGGCATCCTGATTGCTGACCGCTATCGTGAGGACCGCGTGACCATGCATAAGCGCGAAGCGCTACTCGAGACCATGGAAGCTTGCACGATTCCTGTTTTGACCTCTGGATCGGTTCTGCTGATCAGTGGCTTCCTGATCCATGCGATCTCGAGCCACGGCGTGCTCAAGCAGATCGGCTGGTTCCTGGGCGTCGGCGTGAGCATCTCCCTAGTCGCCGTACTCTTTGCGCTGCCGGGTTTCCTGTATGTGCTCGATGGCCTCATCGGCAAGACCACGCTCAAAGCTCATTTTTTGCCCAAGGATGCCCAGGATCCGGTTTCGGATACCACCGAGGCATCGGCTGCGGACGGCTCCGCTCAGTAACGTTTTACAAAGCAGTTGGAAGGAATACCGCAATGCATACCCATACCACTGATACCGCTTCGAAAGAGCTCAAAGCCCAACGCGATCTTGTACGTCGTCCCCATAAGCGCATCGCTGCGCTCGCTCTTGCCGCCGGTCTGACCGTGGCCCTTACCGTTCCCGGTGCCGTTGTGTTCGCCGACGGCGTAGGGTCGACGAGCGCTGCCTCGGCTACGAGTGAACAGATGGCGACGGACTCCGATAACAGCACGCCGGGATATAAGAAAAACCAGGTCGTATACGTCAAAACCGATGCCGACGGCAATCGCACGGGTGTTTACGTGGTCAATAGCTTCGAGGCCAATAAGGGCGTCAAGATCGACGATGCCGGCACCTATAACAAAGTGACCAACCTATCGACGACTCAAAAACTAACGGACGACAGCGGGTCGGTTGCCGTTACGGGCCAGGGAGTGCAGGACTTTGTCTACCAGGGCGATCTGGACAAGAACACTCAGATGCCGTGGAACGTCACCGTAGCATACCAGCTCGATGGCCGCGATATCGACGCCAAGGATTTGGCGGGCAAGAGCGGCAAGCTCACCATGAAGCTCAAGGTCGAAAAGAATGACGACTATACCGGTGGCGATTATGCCGATAACTACCTGGTTCAGATTACCGGTCAGCTTAAGGATGCCGAGGCACACGATATTGAGGCTGAGGGCGCCACGGTTGCTGCCAACGGCTCCAACACGCAGCTTACCTACATGGTGATTCCCGGCAGCACCGGAGACTACACCATTACGACCGATGTTGAGGATTTTGAGTTTGATGGCTGGCAGATTGTCGGCGTGCCGCTGAATCTTGCCATCGATGTGGACTCGAGCAGCATGGATACGAGCCAGCTCGTGGAGCTCTCCAACGGTATTGCTACGGCCAATAGCGGTGCTGGCCAGGTTGCCGACGGTGTCAAGACGCTCGCGGCCTCGCTTGCCACGGCCAATACCGGTGCCGGCACGCTGTCCAGTGGCGCCGCTGCGCTCGCGGCGGGTACGAGTCAGCTCAACGCGCAGGTCCCCACGCTGGTCGAAGGCGTGAGCAACCTTAATGCCGGTGCCGAGGGGGTTAATGCCGGTGCCGTGCAGCTTAAGGGCGGTGCGTCCGATCTTTCGGCGGGCCTTTCCAAGCTGCAGGGGAGCGCACAGCAGATCTCGGGCGGCATAAGTGGAATTGCCGCTGGGTCCGATACGTACGTCGACGCGCTGACGCTGGGCAAGCAGGCTCAGGAGGCAAACCTTGCCAAGGCGCAGGCTGCGGCCAAGGCGGCCCAGGACGCCGTAACCGCTACGTCGGGCAACGCCTACAGCGCGCTGTACGGGCCGCAGGGTCTTACGGCGGCGCTCAGCGGCGAGGGGCAGTACCTTGCCGGTGCACAGCAGGCGCTCGGCGGGGCAAAGCAGGCCGCGAGCGCCATGGGCAACGATGCGGCAAAGGCTAACGCCGAGAGCGCAAAGGCTGGCGCCGAGAGCACCGTTGCATCTATTGCCGCTGCCAAGGCGGCGGTCGCCGATGCTCAGGACGCGCTGGATAACGCGGCCGATCTCGACTCCGCCAAGGCTGCGGCAGCCAAGCTAAGCGAGGCTACGGCACAGCTGGATGCCGCCACCGCAAGTGCCGGCAGTGCTGCTACCAGCGCGGGTGCCGCCGCCACGGCGGCATCGAGCGCCGATGCGACGGGTCTTACCGCGCTTCTCGATTCTGCATCCAATGCCGTTGCGGGCGCGCAGGGTCTTAACACGCAGGTGTCGCAGGGCCTTAAGGGTGCCGAGTCCATGTTTGGCACGCTTACCGATCAGGTTACGACTTTGGCCCAGGCGGCCGGCGCCCAGGGCGGCGCCCAGGGTGCCGTCACCGCGCTCGATAGCGCCATTCAGGGCTACACCACTGTCCAGGATGGCCAACAGCTGAGCCTGGCCGGAGCCATCGCCTATATGAACAGCGCGATCAACCCGGCAAACCCCACGGCCGTGAACCCCGGTCTTGTCGCCGGTGTTGGCTCTGCAGCAACGGGCGCGGGTCAGCTGAGCGATGGCGCCGCGGCTCTTGCCGCGGGCACCGACCAGCTTGCTGCGGGCACACAGCAGCTCAACGGTGCCACGCCCGCGCTTGCCAACGGCGCATCACAGCTCAACAACGGTGCGGCGCAGCTCAAGACAGGTGCTGCTAGCCTTGCTAGCGGCATGAATCTTCTCTCCTCGGGTGCAGGTACGCTTGCCAGCGGCGCATCCGAGCTCGGCAACGGCATGCAGGAGCTTACCGACCGAACGAGCAATCTCGATACTCAGGTCATCGACACCGTTAAGGACAAGATCGAGGAAATGCTCAACCCCGGCTTTACGCCGACGGACTTTGTCAACGGCGAGCAGGGCGGACATATAAATCGCGTGCAGTTTATCTATATGACGGGCGCGATCAGCAAGTAGGCAGCCGCGCCCTTGTGGCGATTGGCATCGATAGCAAGTTATGAGGGGAGGGGCCGTCGGGCATTGTCTCGGCAGCCCCTCTTTGCTGTCAGCGGCCACTTCGCGTCTTTGCAGAAGCTGTACCGCAAGATTTGTGTTTGGAAGGAGACGCGCTTTCTGCAAGGGGCGGAGCGCGGAAAGCATGTCCCGGATTTGATGCTCGGAACGGGATGAGCTTTCCGGATCGGACCCCAAGCGGAAAGCGCGTCCCGTTTCGGGGCTTCAGAATGGGACGCATCCGGAAACCGCATCCCACTCTGAGCCGAAATTCCGGGATGAGATTTCCGCCGAGGACACCCTGCGCCGACGGCAACGCAAAAAGGGCGCCCGCGCGAATGCGGACGCCCTTGTGTAGGGTCGAGATATCAACCAGCCAAGATATCGGCCCTGCGGCCAGCTCTTAGTAGTCGAACTGGTGGTAGTAGCGGCGGTACTTGAGGTTGTGCTTGGTGACCAGCTCGTAGTTGCGCGAGAGGCGGTCGGTGGTGAGCACCGACAGGATCCACGGCGACACGATGACGCGGAAGTCGTCGTCCAGGCCGGGGATCGCGTACTCGGCGGTGTCGATGATGACGTAGTCCTCGTCGCCGGTCACGCCGCTGGTGAGGAAGGCGCGGACGCGCTCGTCGAGGGCGCGGCACTCGTCCTCGCCCATGAACAGGAACACCGGGACGCCGGGCTCGAGCAGCTCGAGCGTGCCGTGGAAGAAGTCGTGCGAGGTGATGTGGCGGATGCGCTTCCACTGCATCTCCTCGAGCAGGCACATGGAGTACAGGATGGTCTCGCCCCACAGCGCGCCCGAGCCGATGAACATGGTGTAGTCGGCCAGCGCGTACTTCCTGGCGAGCTCCTCGGCGCGCGGCTCGAAGCGCTTGCGGATGTCGAGCATGTCCTTCCAGACGTCCTTCGTCTGCTCGATGAACAGGTCGAACTTGGGGAAGCAGCCGCGGCGGTTGAGCAGGCGCAGGCCGAAGCAGTCGGCGAGGTAGTAGCCCTTCTCGCAGCCGCCGGCGCCGTGGTCGGAGGCCATCATGACGCAGTTCTCGGCGCCCACGGCCTGCCCGATCTTGCCCTCGGGGTTGGTCATGGCGAAGACGCGCACGCCCATCTCCCTCATCTTGCCGACGGCCTCGAGCACCTCGGGGGTGGTGCCGGACTCGGAGGCGGTCAGCACGACGGACCTGTCGGTCATGCGCTTGTGGCCCATGACGTTCCACTCGGCGGCGTGGATCAGGTAGACCTCGAGGTCGCGGTCGCCGAACTTGTTCATGAGGTACTCGAGCTGCATGAACTCGTCCCAGGTGCCGCCGACGCCCATCAGGAAGACGGCGTCGTAGCCCTCCTCGTGCACGCGGTCGGCCAGGGCGGTCATCTTCTTGCCGGCCTCGTAGACGTTCCTGCCGTCCTCGAGGTAGCCCTCCTGGTCGAAGTGCATGATCTCGATCTTCTCGGTCTCCTTCATTCCCGCTCCTTTCACGAGCAGTTTGAATTGTCGCACGGAATGAACGGGCTTGCCGCCCCGTCGCACCGCTTAACCTTGTGGACATCTTGGCCCCAAGCTCAACAATTCAAAGGTTCTTAATACCAGTGAACGATTACAGGTTAGCCGTTTTTAATACCGATTTTATGATTTCATCCTCCCCTCTCGGTAGACGGTCAGTTTTTGCCGCTCATCGGTCAAGCGACATATATCCGTAAAAACGAGCGCCCCCGCCATGCGCAGGGACGCTCTAGACGCTAATAGTTGTAGGTATATCCGCCGGCGTCGCCGCGGGTAAAAGACTTGGCATGCTCGATTGCCTGCCCACTCGAGTCATAGGTCAGGCCTTCCAGCACGAGCGCCAGATCGCCCGGCTCAAGATTGAGCAAACTCGCATCGCGTGCGCCCAGCGCCTCGATATCGAGTTTCTCTACCGACTGATCTGGCTTGCGTCCCAACATATCGTAGGTCTCGAACAGGCTGAAGACCGAAATGTCCACGTCTTCGATGCCCGGAAACAGCAGGCACGGAATCAGTGTCATCTCGATCGATACGGGCTCACCATCGATGCAGTTGAGGCGGCGCACCGAGTAAAGCAGATCGTCCTCGGCGATGCCAAACAAGTCGGCATAATACGGGCCGGCGTAGCGTTTGGAGCGCGCCAGGATGCGCACCGACGGCGTCGCGCCCGATGCCAAAACCGACTGGCGGAAGCCGCCCTTGCGTTCGTGCTCGTCAAACCACTTGTGTCCCACAAAGGCGCCTTTGCCCTGCACGCGACGAATCTGGCCACTTTTGACCAGCTCGTCCATGGCGCTTCGGATTGTCAGGCGTGTCGTGCCAAACTCCTCGGCCAGCTCGTTTTCGGACGGAATCATCGAGCCCGTCGGGTAGTCGCCGCGCTCGATTCGCTCCGCAATGCAGCGGCGAATTTGTTTGTAAACCGGCAAGTCTTCTACTGCATCAGCCATTCGACACCCACCTTCGTCGCAACGCCGTCTGCCTCGCCGTTATCGGCAAAACGATACTTGGTCGACAGAATCACGGACTTGCAATACTCGACAAAGCCATCGTTCTCGTCACGCTCGTGCGAAGCCTTGTAAAACACCGGCGTGCCCTCCTGAGCACCCAGCAACTTGGCCTCGTCGGCGTTCAGACGGCTGATGGAAATATGCTCCTTGCCGTGCGCCACATGGACATTTCCCTCTTTGAGCAAAACGTCGTAGAGGCTTTCCTGCTCAAAATCGTGATCGGGAAGCGAGGGGCACAAAGACAGATTAACGTGAGCCGTCTCAATCGACGCCGGGGAACCATTAACCACGCGCACGCGCCGAATGCAGAAGAGCGGCATGCCCAGGTCGATCTGGGCTTTTTGGGCCAGATCGATATCGGCGTACACGACCTTGGACCAAACCAGGCGTGCGGTCGACTTTGAGCCAACCCTCTCCACCGCCTGCGTATAGTTCCATGTTTCCTGAAAGATATTCAGCGGTTTGGGAGGACACACATAGGTGCCCGAACCGCGGCGGCTTTCCAAAGTTCCGCACGAAATAAGACGCGTGATCGCAGCGCGCAACGCCGTGCGCGACACGCCCAGCTCTTCACAGAGCACACGCTCGGCGGGCAGCCGGTCACCACCCTGCAGGTCATAATGTTTGATATACCAAAGAATGCCCTCAAAGGCGCGATCTTTGGGCGGAATCGCATATGGTTCACTCGACATGGGCAAGGCTCCTCAACCGCTTGATGCTGCGGGCATCATTGCTCCGGACGCCCCATAGCGTCGAAGGCTTCTTTGATCTGCTCCGCAACGTTCCGGTACGATCGATATAGGCCGGAGTCTCGCTTGACTTCGCCCGCGGTCACCGGAATCTCAAGCTTCGAAATCTCATCCTCGCCGGTTTGCACGGCAACGATGACACCCATACCAAGGCACATATTACGCTTGGCAGCGTTGTTTTTGGTAGCCTGAGCTGGATTAATCAAAATCTGCTGAGCTAGTTCGCGCTTGCTAACCTCCGGCACATCCTCGGGATTTCCGGTCTCGACAATCTCGCACTGCAACACGTCCGCATAGTCAAAAATCTTCGGCTCGCCGCCGCGCTGATGCACGGCCCACTTGCGGCGCGTGGCATCCTGGTAGATAGCCGGCAAAAATGTAAACCGCGGCGGGTCCAAAATCGTATCCGTGATGGTAAACACATCGGGATCAAAGGCATCCTGCGGGTTTTTCTTCTTGAACAGCCCCATATCAGCCTCCCGTACTAGCATTAAACAACTCAAGCTGAATATAGCACCAATTTCAAGCCGCTGCCTTACCCTATCGGTGCGCGGCGTCTAAGGCTCGCCCAGCGGAAGAGTTAACGGACGAGGGCCGGGGTGCCTGCCTTGTTTTGAGAAGTGGGCTCCGCGAACTTCTCAAAACAAGGCAGGCACCCCGGCCCCGCCGGCAAATAGCGGACACTCCGCATGCAATCTATGCAAACAAACAAGTACGCTTAGCTACATTCGGTAAGTTCGAGCACGCTGCCCTTAACGATAAGCGCCGGCTCCAGGACGACCTCTTCGGCACGCCTGCCGCCCCTACCGGCAAGACGCTTGGACATGCAGCCAAAAGCATGCTCCGCAAGGACACCAGGATCCTGCTCAATGGCGGTCAGCGCCGGCTCAAAGAGAACGTCGGCCGCCGAGTTGTCATAGCTCACCACCGAGATATCGCCCGGGATGCTCTTCCCCATCTCGTGCAAGCGCTTGAGCAGACCGAGGGCGATGTTATCCGAACTTGCGAACACAGCGGTGGCATCAGTTGCGAGCACCGCCTCCGAGGCCTCGTAGGCACTCGGAATGTAGTACTCGCTCTCAAACTCCAAACGTGCGTCGATAGGCAGGCCAACCTCGCGCAGCGCGCGCTCATAGCCGGCAAGTCGCTTACGCCCCGTATTGGAACGGCGCGCGTTAACCAAGCAGGCAATGCGACGGTGACCCTGCTCGATCAGATAGCGAGTGGCCATGTAGCCACCCATCTCGTGGTCGAACATCACTTTGTCGCACTCGAGCCCCTCAATGGCACGGTCGACCATCACGGCAGGGATAGGCAGATGGCTGACTTCTTCGCGCAGGGCGCGGTCGTCGGAGAACTCGTCACCCACCACCAGAAAGACACCATCAACGCCGCGCGTTACCAGCTGGCGCAGCAGCTCCAGATCGTCGTCGGCACTTCCACCCGAGCTGGTAATGAAGAGCGCATAGCCGTCCTCGCGGCAGCGCTTTTCCAGGCTACCGGCGAGCGAAGAAAAAAAGCGGCTCTCGATGTTAGGGACGATAAGGCCCAGGGTGCGCGACTCGCGCATGACCAGGCTACGCGCAATCTGGTTGGGAACATAGTGGTTGCGCGCCGCGACCTCTTTGATGAGCTTGCGGTTTTCTTCCGAGATGCGACAGGGCCGATTATTGAGCACAAGCGAGACCGACGAGGGGGAAAGCCCCACCTCCTGGGCGATCTGCTTGAGGGTGACTTTGTTGGCCATCTCGCTCCTTCCGGGTTTACGCGCAATCTCTTGAAAGTATAGCGACTACCCCTCTACCTCGGTGATAAACACTTTACCAATCCGGTAGACGGCTGTTTTATCGCCGCCAGCGCACCAAATCCGTCCGGGTGGGGTATATTGCAATCGATTGATGACAACGACCACCAAAAGGCGGATATTCGTATGCACGAGAACGACTTTTTTAACGAGGACCTGCTGTGCGCACTTGCTGGCGTTGCCGGCGAGGACAACGTGTTGATGAGCGAGCCCATGCGCGAGCACACCACGTTTAAGATCGGCGGCCCGGCCGACGTCTTTGTCACGCCCGATACTGAGCAGGGCCTCGTCGCCACGCTCGATACCTGCTATCGCTGCGACCTGCCGCTTACCATCGTGGGCAACGGCTCCGACCTGCTCGTCGGCGACAAGGGCATCCGTGGCGTCGTCGTGGCGCTGGGCGAAGGCCTCTCCGACATTACGGTCGACGGCACGCACGTCACGGCGGCGGCCGGCGCCTTGCTTTCCGATGTCGCCGCGGCGGCAGCCGAGGCCGGTCTCACCGGCATGGAGCCCATCTCGGGCATCCCCGGATCGGTCGGCGGCGCCTGCTACATGAACGCCGGTGCCTACGGTGCCTGCATGGCCGATGTGCTGGAGTCCGTGCGCGTCTACAAACCCGCTCGCCAGCTCGACGACGGCACCCGCGGCAGCGGCAATATCATCGAGTTCGATGTCGACGAGCTCAACCTGGGTTATCGAAAGAGCCGCATCGCCGATGACGGCTTTATCGTGCTTTCGGCCACCTTCAATCTCGCCCCGGGCAACGCCGCGATGATCAAGGCCGACATGGACGACTACCGCCAGCGCCGCGAGGACAAGCAGCCGCTCGACATGCCGAGTGCCGGCTCCACTTTCAAGCGCCCCGAGGGTTACTTTGCCGGCAAACTCATCATGGATGCCGGCCTGCGAGGACACGCCGTTGGCGGCGCGCAGGTGAGCGAGAAGCACTGCGGCTTCATCGTCAACGCCGACCACGCCACCGCCGCCGACGTCGACGAACTCATCCGCGACATCCAAGCCAAAGTCAAAGAGCAGTTCGACGTAGACCTAGAACCCGAAGTCCACCGAGTAGGCGAATTTTTATAAAAAGAAGGCCCCGAAAGGGGCCTTCACTTTCTTTAATTCAGACAACCAGTCCGGTGTGCCGCGCCCCGAACCCAAGAGGGCCGCGTGCCCGCCCGCAATATATTTGATTGATCGCGAGTTCCGCACGCAAAGAAGGCCACTTAATGTGGCCTTCGTCTTGCGCAGGATTGTCCGAGCAGCAAACCAAAACCATCTCGCCAGCCCAGCGACCACCCCTCCCAAAGATTTTCAAAAAAGTTGTTGACGCGCGCGTAACGACTCGTCTAATATATCCCTTGCGCGATGGACCTGTAGCTCAGTTGGTTAGAGCGTCCGGCTGATAACCGGGAGGTCACAAGTTCGAATCTTGTCAGGTCCACCACTTTCTTTCGCAATAAACACCCCAGCGAGAGCCGAGTCGCCGCTGGGGTGTTTATTACTGTCTCCGTGGGGGTTTAGCTCAGCTGGGAGAGCGCGGGCTTTGCAAGCCTGAGGTCAGGGGTTCGATCCCCCTAACCTCCACCATGATGGACCTGTAGCTCAGTTGGTTAGAGCGTCCGGCTGATAACCGGGAGGTCACA
>URAQ01000022.1 GCA_900545875.1 uncultured Collinsella sp. | reverse complement strand
TGAAGAGGACGTGCTCGATCAGTTCAACTACTTTGATGATGAGGACGAGGAGCTGATCGACCGTCGCGAGCCAGCGCCGCTTGATTCCTTTGATCTGGTCGATGAAGAGACTGATGAGGTTGAGGACGAATCAACGGAGTCCCCACAGTCTTCGCGCCTTAACTCGCTGCTTTCGAGAGCCCCCATGCACCACGGCGTTCGTGCCGGCGCGCTCCATATGAAAACTGACTGGCACCAGATCGTGACGGCAGGCGATGAACTTGCCGTCGATGCGCCGCTCACCGATAAATCATCCATCATCTGCCGCACCGGTATGCTTATGCTCGCGAGCGGAACGGGTGCCTGGCGTGTACGCGATACCATGAATCGAGTCGCCGCCGTACTCGGTGTCACCATCCACGTCGACTTGAGTCTCCTATCGTTTGAGTGCACCTGCATCGAAGATGGCCACTGCTTTAACGAGGTCGTCAGCTTACCCACAACGGGCGTCAATACCCATCGCATTTGGATGATGGAGAGTTTCCTCAAGGAAATCGAGACTTATGGTCGTCGCTTCACGGTGCACGAGTATCACGAGATGCTCAAGACCGTTGAGAGCTCAAAACCTGATTACGTGCCTTGGCAACAGGGCCTTGCGGCGGCCTGCGCCTGTGGCGCCTTCGTTTTTTTGCTCGGCGGCGGCCCTATCGAGATGGCCTGCGCGTTCGTGGGCGCGGGTGTCGGCAACTTTGCCCGCTCCCATATTCTCAAGCAAGGCCTTGGTCAGTTCAGCGCGCTGACGACCGGCGTTGCGCTCGCTTGCGTTTCGTATCTGCTGGCATTGCTCGGCCTTGGCCAGGTCATACCGGGGGCAATGTCGCACCAAGAAGGCTATATCGGCGCCATGCTCTTTGTGATTCCCGGCTTTCCGCTCATTACGGCAGGCCTCGACATCGCTAAGCTCGACATGCGAAGCGGTATCGAACGTCTGTCATATGCCGTATCGATTATTGTGATGGCGACGCTCGTAGGTTGGATGGTTGCCGAGTGTGTTGGCCTGGCGCCGGACGACTTTGCGCCGCTCGGCCTTTCGCCGCTTGCTCTTACGCTCCTGCGCGTGGTGATGAGCTTCGTTGGCGTATTCGGCTTCTCGGTGATGTTCAACAGCCCGGTAAAGATGGCCGCGGCAGCTGGGCTGATCGGCGCCGTGTCCAATACCCTGCGTCTGACCCTTGTCGATGCGCCGACGATGATTCCCTTCCTGGGCCTCAGCACGGGAATGCCTCCCGAGGCAGCAGCGTTTATCGGCGCGCTGGTATCGGGTCTGCTGGCAAGCTTGGCCGAAGTCAAGCTCACCTACCCGCGCATCGCCCTCACGGTGCCTTCGATTGTCATTATGGTGCCCGGTCTGTATCTCTATCGCTCTATGTATTACATGTGCACCTTCGACACAGTCAATATGCTCGGCTGGTTTGTGCGCGCAGTGCTCATCGTAGCGTTTCTGCCCGTTGGCTTGGGCGTGGCGCGTACGCTCACCGACCCTCGCTGGCGCCACACCAGCTAATTGGTACAAGGGGGGCAGGTTACTTTGCACCAAATGAGTTGCGGTGAAATAGGGACTGAATTGCTGCTTAACGGGTCAAAACAGTCCGTATTCCACCGCAACTTATGGGGTCGGGGGATTATCGGTGCCCTGCATCTTCATAAACTCAACGCTTACGAAGCGCATGCGTTTCGTGCTAGGCTGGTTCCACCACATAAGTAGTCGCAGACGCACGTACCACGGGCGGGCGAGATGAAGTCCCAACAGCTCCATCTTGCCCGCCCGTTTTTGTTGCGTGGTGCCGCGGCGTAACACAGAAAGGATTTTGCCCTTTATGCCTATCAACAAACGAGAGAGCCTGCTGTTCACCTTTATCATGTGCTTTTGCATGGTGCTCTGGATGAGCATCTACAACGTTGCCCTGCAGCATGGGGCCATCAACGGCGAGGTCGTTGCCGCTGCGTGGCTCGGCTTCCCCGTTGCCTGCATTTTTGCCATGTGCTGCGACTGGTTCGTCGCCAGCCCGCTCGCCAAGGGTTTCGCCTTTAAGTACTTGGTCACGCCGGGCAAGAGCTCGCCGCTTGCCATGACGCTCGCCGTCAGCTCCTGCATGGTCGTTCCTATGGTCATCATCATGTCGCTCTACGGTGCGTGCGAGGGCCTGTTCCACATGCCCGGCGGCCCGCTTGCAAACCTGCAGATGCTGCCGACGATGTGGCTCATCAACATCCCGCGCAACTTTATCATGGCCCTGCCCTGGAACCTGCTAGTGGCCGGTCCGATTGCTCGCTTTGTCTTCCGCCGCGCCTTCCCCATGGGCACGGTCTTTGCCGAGCCGCACATGGAACTCGTGCACATGCCGGGCGCTCCCACTGCCGAGGAGGTTGCCAACATTTCCGAGGGCATGGACGCTGAGCCCGCCTGCTAGACAGCAGCTCAAAACCAAACCGCCAAACGGACCGGAGCGATTCCTTTTTTGTAGACGTTGTCGCGCGGCTACGGGCAGGAAAGGTCCCAACGGTTAACATATACTCCATATGGGTAAAGAGACCAAAGCGCTGCCGCGGGGCGGCGCTTTGCGTTTGAAAAAAACTAGCTCGTCTAAGAGGAACTAGCATGTTAGACCGTTTTACCGATCGCGCGCGTAAGGTCATGTCCATGGCCAAGCAGGAGGCGCTCGATCTTCATTCAAATAAGGTGGGCACCGAACACCTGCTGCTCGCGCTTGCCAAGGAGGATGAGGGCATTGCCGCCGAGGCACTGCGCTCGCTTGATATCTCCTACGACGACATCATGGACACCCTCAAGGAGGTCCAGACCACGGTTCCCGAGCCCAGTGAGGAGACCGAGGCGGCTAAGCTCGCCTTTACGCCGCTCGTCATTAGCGTTATGGAGCGTTCATTCCGCGTGGCGCGTGAGAATAACCAGACCTACGTGTCGACCGAGCACTTGCTGATCGGCATCGTCGAAGAGGGCAACGGCATGGCCATGGACATCCTCATGCGCCTGGGTGTGTCGTCCGCCTCTATCAAAAAGGCTATCGAGAAACTCACCGCCAAGGACCAGGACAAGAAGCGTCCGCTCGCCGGCGCCGGTGCTGGTCGTCCCGGTGCGGGCCTGCCGTTCTTTAGCGGCTCGGATGCCTCTCAGCAAAAGGGGAGTGGCACCGATACGCTTAAGCAGTTCGCGACCAACCTCACGCAGAAGGCGCGCGACGGCGAGCTCGACCCTGTAATTGGTCGCGAAAAGGAAGTCCAGCGTATGATGGAAATTCTTTCGCGCCGCACCAAGAACAACCCGCTCATTCTGGGCGACCCCGGCGTGGGCAAGACGGCCATCGTCGAGGGCCTGGCTCAGCAGATTGCAGCCGGCAACGTGCCCGAGAACCTCATGAACCAGAATATCTGGACGCTCGACCTGCCGGGCCTCGTGGCGGGTGCCAAGTATCGCGGCGAGTTTGAGGAGCGCCTCAAGAACGTGATCCAGGAGGCCACCGAAGCCGACGACGTCATCCTGTTTATCGACGAGATGCACACCATCATCGGTGCCGGTTCTGCCGAGGGCTCCATCGACGCGAGCTCCATGCTCAAACCCGTGCTCGCGCGCGGTGCCTTTCAGATTATCGGTGCCACCACGGCCGAGGAATTCCGCAAGTACCTCACCAAGGACCCGGCCTTTGAGCGTCGTTTCCAGACCATCGATGTCGAGGAGCCGAGCGTCGAGGACACGGTCAAGATCCTGACCGCGCTCAAGCCGCGCTACGAGGAGCACCACCATGTGCGCTACACGCAGGGCGCTATCGAGGCTGCCGCGAACCTTTCCAACCGCTACATCCAGGATCGCTTCCTGCCCGATAAGGCCATCGACCTCATCGACGAGGCCGGTGCCCGCGCTCGCATCGCCGCGAATCGCGCGCCCGAGCCGGTGCGTGAGGCCGAGCATCGCGTGGAGGAGCTTAAGGCCGCCGCGCAGGAGGCCACCGAGAGCGACGACATGAACAAGGCCGCCGAGATCACCGAGCAGCAGAAGGCCGCCGAGATTGAACTCGCCGAGGCCAAGGCCGCCTGGACCGCCGAGCTCGACGCCAGCCCGCTCACCATCGATGTGAGTCAGATCGCCGATATCGTGTCCGTGACTTCGGGCGTGCCGGTGTCCTCGCTTACCGAGAGCGAGAGCCGTCGCCTGCTGCAAGCCGAAAGCGTGCTCAAGACGCGCATCATCGGTCAGGATGAGGCTGTCGAGGCAGTTGCCAAGGCCGTGCGCCGCAGCCGTTCGCCGCTCAAGGACCCGCGTCGCCCCGGCGGCAGCTTTATCTTCCTGGGTCCCACCGGCACGGGCAAGACCGAGCTCGCCAAGACGCTCGCCGAGTACCTCTTTGGCAGCAAGGATGCACTCATCAGCTTCGACATGTCCGAGTTCGGTAGCGAGTTCGAGGTCTCCAAGCTCATCGGTAGCCCTCCGGGTTACGTCGGTCACGACGAGGGCGGCCAGCTCACCAAGGCCGTTCGTCGTCACCCGTACTCGGTCGTGCTGTTCGACGAGATCGAGAAGGCGCACCCCGATATCTTCAACATCTTGCTGCAGGTGCTGGAGGAGGGCCGCCTGACCGATAGCCAGGGCAAGACGGTCGACTTCCGCAACACCGTGATCATCATGACGTCCAACGTGGGCGCCCGCGAGATTGCGCAGGATGCGAGCGTTGGCTTTGGCACCACCGGCGAGCAGGGTCTCACGTCGAGTGAGATCCGTGGTCGCGCGATGGGTGAGCTCAAGCGTCTGTTCCGCCCCGAGCTGCTCAACCGTATCGATGACATTGTGGTGTTCCAGAAGCTCTCGGGCGAGAATCTCACCAAGATCGCGCACCTGCTGGTGGACGACCTGCGTCAGCGTTTGATTGCCAACGGCATGAACATCAAGCTCACCGACGCGGCCTATGACAAGATCGTGGCCGAGGGCACCGACCTCACCAACGGTGCGCGTCCGCTGCGCCGTGCCATCCAAAAGCTCATCGAGGACCCGCTGTCCGAGGAGCTTCTGGCCGGCGAGTGGGGCGAGGGCGATACCGTCCTGTGCGACGTGGCCGATGGCAAGTTTGTCTTTAGCCACGGCACGGGCGAGATCCCGGCACCGCGTCCGGCGGGCACGCTCGGTGGCGATACCGCCCCGGCGGCACCGCACACCGGCAACGCCGCGCCCGTGAGCGGCGGCGTGACCTCGGGCCCCGGCGGCATGATGCAAGCCGGCTCTGGTGCGCTGTAGGGATTAAACATACCTTGTATAACGGGGGCGTTTCCGATAAGGAGGCGCCCCCGTTTCTATTGAAATGTGCTTCAATCTGCTTTGCTATACTGAAATCGAGATTCAGTATAGCAAAGGAGTTGATATGCCTACATCAATACTCGACACGCGGCCAGTTCAGATGAACGTGCGTATAGATCGCCAGCTCAAAGAGGCAGGAGACGCCGTACTGACTCATATTGGCATGACGCCGTCACAAGCTGTGAGGGAGCTGTGGCAGTACTTGACCGAGAACGGTCATATGCCCGTCGCAAAAAAGAATGATGACGAAGTCCTGCCTGACGACATACGATCGAAGGCGAGATCGTCCCGCGTCTCGGAAGGGGCTGCGTTAATTTCGAATTTTTATGAGCGGTTCTCGATTCAGAGGCCGAGCCCCGATGAAGCCTTTGATTACGACGAGTTATACGATCAAATGATGAGCGAGAGATTCAGCGATTGGATCGAATTATGAGCGGCGTCGGAACGAAACGTGTGCTCAAGCTGTTGATCGACACGAACGTCTGGCTAGATTACTTTCTCGCTCGTACGAATGCGACCAGGCCGATAGTCGAGCTCCTTTCTCGCGCGGCGGAAGCGGAGGATATCGTCCTCTTCTCGTCCTCCCTGTCTGTCAAAGACGTCTATTACATTCTGGGAAGGACGATGAAGGCCGACGCCCGCCGTGAGGGGGCTCTCACTCCCGAAGCCATCGCCGGTGCCGACGAGACAGCGTGGGCGTGTGTTCGCCTGATTCGGCAAAAGTCGATTATTGCCTCGGTCGGTGCAGACGAGGTCTTCGACTCCTTTGTGTTCAAGTATCATCACAACGACTTTGAGGACGACCTGATGCTGGGCGTCGCCAATCGCATTGATGCCGATTACGTCGTGACAGAAGACAAAAATCTCATTAAACATACCAATGGTGTATGCATTAATGTTCAACAGGCGTTGAAGTTGGTTGAAGGGTCCAACGTCCCTTCGGCACGGCCCGTCTAACCTGCTTTATCTTGATAAAGTGGCGTTTCCTCGCCGTTAGCCGATGATGCGAGGGCGCTCGGCGTTTTCGACTGGTTTATGCACGCAAAGTCTGGGAATATACAAGTCGCACGTCTTATTGTCTAACCAGTTGCGCCAAGGAGGCACCATGGACTACAAGATTACCGGCTACGAGCCCGCCCAGCTGTTCCATTTCTTTGAGGAGGTCAGCGCGATTCCCCGCGAGTCTGGCAACGAGAAGGGCATCAGCGATTTCCTGGTTGCGTTTGCCAAGGAGCGCGGCCTCGACGTGTATCAGGACGAGGTCTACAACGTCATCATTCGCAAGCCCGCATCTGCCGGTGCCGAGAATGCCCCGACCGTGATGCTGCAGGGCCATATCGACATGGTGTGCGACAAGCTTGGTTCCGTTGAGCACGACTTTACGACCGACGGTATCGACCTGGTCGTCAAGGACGGTTTCCTTACCGCCAACGGCACCACCCTGGGCGCCGACAACGGCATCGCCGTCGCTCTGATGCTCACTGTTCTCGATGACGATTCGATCGTTCACCCCGCCCTCGAGTGCGTATTCACCACCGACGAGGAGACTGGCCTGGTCGGCGCCGAGACGCTCGACAAGTCCCAGATTAGCGCCCGCACCATGATTAACCTTGACTCCGAGGAAGAGGGCGTGGCCACCGTCAGCTGCGCCGGCGGCGTTGTCGTTACCTACACCTGCCCGATCGTGCGCGAGCACAAGACCGGTAGCACCCTTACGCTCGACATCTCCGGCCTGCTGGGCGGTCACTCCGGCAGCGATATCCACCTGGAGCGCGGCAACGGCAACCTCATCATGGCCCGCATCATCGACCGCCTGATGGTTGCCGGCGAGCCCGCCATCGTTAGCTTCAACGGCGGCACCAAGGACAACGCCATCAACCGTGAGTGCAAGGCTGTTCTGGTCTATGCCGACCACGCTGCCGCCGAGGCCGCGGCCCAGATCGCGAAGGGCAACATCGCCGACGTCACCGTCGAGCTCGAGGTCTTCGACCCCGGCTTTACCTGCACCGTCGAGATTGCCGACGACGCCGAGGTCGAGGCCATGGACCAGAAGTCCGCGCTTGCCCTCATCCGCGCCCTGCGTCTTGCCCCTAACGGCGTGATTCGCCGCAACGTCGCTACCGACGGCTCCGTCGAGGTTTCCTCCAACATCGGTGTGGTTGCCACTTCTGACGACGAGGTCAAGATCATGCTGTCCCCGCGCTCTTCGATCACCTCGCTGCAGAACGAGTTCAAGGATCGTCTGCAGACGCTGGCCGATGTCCTGGGCTTCGACGCCAAGTTTGAGTTCGAGTATCCCGGCTGGAGCTATGCCGAGCATTCGCCGGTCCGCGACGTCTTTGTTGAGAGCTATCGTGAGCTCTTTGGTTCCGAGCTGCGCATCGAGTCCATCCACGCCGGCCTTGAGTGCGGTCTGTTTGCCGACGCCCTGCACGGCCTTGACGCCATCGCCGTGGGCCCGACGCTCTCCGACGTCCACACCCCGGACGAGAGCATGGAGCTCGCTTCTGCCGAGCGCTTCTACGAGCTGCTCATCGACGTCCTCAAGCGCCTCGCCGCGTAAAGGCTGCGCTAGCAGCAGTCTGAGCCACGTGCTAGCGGATTGCATATGACATTACGAGAGGGGGCACCCGGTCTTTTGCGACGGGTGCCCCCTCTCTTTTGTTTGAAAAATGGGAAATCGACTGGTACCTAGTCCATTTCTGCCCTGATGAGGTCGAGGGTGCGCTGGCAGTTTTCGCGGACGGGGCCAAGCATGTGCTCGCGCAAGTCTGCCATGCCGGGCAGATCGGCGTATCCGTCCATGACCTCTTCCATGCAAATGGGAACTTCGTAGGCGAGGTCCATCATGGTCGCAAAACAAAACTTCTCGGTCAGCCCGGCATCGGTGAGCGCCGCTTCCAGCGCGGGGTCGCCCATGCCGTGATAGCGGCGAATCGCGTTGGGTCCGATGCGCCCTACGCGGTTCTCTCCACCAACGCTCATGGCAAGGCGTGCTTTTCGCCGCATGCGTTCGTATGCCAAGCCCGACGCGACATCGTACATCCGGGCCATCATGGCCGTGCCGCTGTTTCCAAGGAGCAGGGAATAGTTCTTCGCATGCGCGTCCGGTGCGCCGATGATGGCGTTAAAGAAAAGTATCTGCGTAAACAGATACAGGTTAAGTTGATGGTGGCTCGTATTGACGAGGAGTTCCTGAATATCACGTGCGGTCGGGCCGCCATCTGCCGTGTACTTTTGGGCGGGCATCACTCCAAGGGCCTGACAGAGATCTTCTTGGTGTAGACGCATGATTGTTCCGTCTTTGACTTTCACACGGTCATAGCGCTCAACAATGAGAGCGGGCTCGTCCTCAAATAAGCGATATTCAACGTTTGCCGTTGCGATACCCGCGCGCTGGGCGCTTTTCATGCAGACAAACTCATTAAGGGCCTCGAGCTTAAAACCGATAACGCCATTTTTGAAAATATGCGTCGTGGGCGAGGAACCCACGCATTCGCACCAGCGGCCGTCTATGAGTGCGAGTGCGAACTTGCCCTGGTTGCCCCCAAGTGACCAACTTTCATCTAGGCCCATCCACGATGCCTCGCGGTCATCCCTGATCGACTTGAGGCGCAAGGCAATTTCGTGGTCGTCTATAGGGCGGTATTCGCCGGCGCGATGCAGGACGGCGTCGACGTCTTCTTCGGCGCAAAACTGCACTCCGCCCGGACAGTCGAGTCCGATATGGCTGAGCAGCGCAACGGGATTATTGGGCCTGGCGTCGAACTCGGCGGCAATCGCTTTCCGTTGGTCCTCGCTGTCGGGCAGAAGACCAAACAAGTATGGAATCATGATCTGTTGTCCGTATGTGCGATTTGATACGGGTATGTTTGTCGATAGGGCTGGCCCGTCATAGTCCCGATCGTAGGTAAAGCTGATAAGACCGTTCTCATCTTGCGTGAGCGTTCCCGCAGGTACGCCGCAAATAATAGTCCGAAGTGATGTTCTGGCCATTGGCTATTTCCCTTCGGGTTTGGTTTGGTCGGATGCGTTTGCTGCAATCGAGATTCCGAGGTTAGACATGGCGAAATCGGCGAAGGCTTTGTCGTAGAGTGCGGATGTAAAGGGGGCATCTGCAAGAGCCGGAATGGTGGTGCTGCGACGGTTGCGATGATGAGGGCGTTGAGTGTGATGTCGCCTGGGGATGCTGCGAGGCAGCGGATTGGCATGCGGGGCGTCGACTGGTTGCTCGTTTTTCGCTTCGTCGATATCCCCTTGAGCAGCGAGCGCCAGTCCAAGAGCATTGAAAACCGCCAGCAGCTTGTCGAGTCGAATGCCGGTGGCATCTCCTAGCTCGAGCGATGCGAGCAGGCGCTCAGAAACGCCGGCCTTTTTAGCGAGGACGACACGGGTGATCCCCTGCGCCTCACGCGCCTGGCGCACGTAGATTCCGGCTTGGCGCGGTGTTGTGATGGGAAGAGTATCCATGGCAATATCCTAACGTGCAGACTTTTGCATAGTAGTATGACATGCAAAAGTCTGCATGAAAAGGCCTCATGCAAAACTCTGCATGAGGCCTTGTGCTGCCGTTTAGTTTTGAAGAGTGTTTTACAGCACCAAAATCCCCAGGTGCTCCAGCAGAATCTTGAGGCCGATGAGGATGAGCACGATGCCTCCCACGATGGTGGCGGGCTTTTCGTAGCGTGCGCCGAAGGTATGGCCGATCGCCACGCCGGCGATGGAGAAGATGAAGGTCGTGACACCGATAAGCGACACGGCGGGCACGATATCGACTGAGAGCGCGGCAAACGAGATGCCCACGGCCAGGGCGTCGATGGAAGTTGCGATGGCGAGAATCAGGTATTCGCCCAGGTCGATTTTCTCGGCGTCCTTGCCATCGCCTTCGTCTTCGCCTTCCGTAAAGGCTTCCCACAGCATCTTGCCGCCGATAAAGGCCAACAGGATAAAGGCGATCCAGTGGTCGATGGGGCCGATGATTCCTAAGAATTGGCTGCCGAGTGCCCAACCGATGACGGGCATGCCGGCCTGGAAGCCACCAAAGAACAGGCTGAGCACCACGGCGACCTTAAGGTTGATCTTCTTCATGCCAAGGCCCTTGCAGATGGATACGGCAAAGGCGTCCATCGAAAGGCCGATAGCGAGCAATACGAGCTCGGCGAGTCCCATGGTTTGGCTCCCTTTCTGCGGGCGAACCCGCATGTACCTCTAGTGGGGGAGCAACAAAAAAAGACCCGTGGCGTACGCGTTGCGCGCACAACCACGAGTCTCGTTCATTAAGGCAAGCCAGACCGTTTCGGCCAGTATGTTGACTTGCCGCGCTACCGGAGGCGAAACCGGTCACGCGACTACTCCCTCATTTATGTGAAACCCGATGCTACCACATAAGCAGCTCATTTGGGACGGGGCTCTCAGCTGTGTTCGCTCATTCTGTAAGCATCGGATTTCGCGAGCGCCGTGGGAGCAAACCGTGAGAAACTTATTGACGTTTATGGAGCGTATACGATGGGAGCGATGCCTTGGATAAGAACGAGCTGCAAAAGCGTATGGAACAGGCTATCCGCCTGACGGCACCTGGCCAGCCGATCCGCACCGCCCTCGACATGATCATCGCCGGTCACCTGGGCGCCCTTATCTGCGTCGGCGACACCGAAAACGTGCTCGCTGCCGGTAACGACGGCTTCCCGCTCAACATTTCGTTCACCTCGAACCGTCTGTTCGAGCTCTCCAAGATGGACGGCGCCATCGTCATCGACGACGACCTCACCCAGATCTTGCGCGCCAACTTCCACCTTAACCCCGATCCCTCGCTCGCCACGAGCGAGACGGGCATGCGTCACCGTACCGCCGCTCGCATGTCGGTGCTCACCGACGCCATCGTGATCTCGGTCTCGGCCCGTCGTGCCGTCGTCAACGTGTACGTCCACGGCAAGAGCTACGAGATCCAGCCCGTCACCACCATCATGAGTTCGGTCAACCAGCTCGTCGCCACGCTCCAGACCACCCGCCAGTCGCTCGATCGCTCCTTGCTGCGCCTGACGGCCCTCGAGCTGGACGACTACGTTACGCTCGCCGACATCACCGGCATCTTCTCGAGTTTCGAGATCATGCAGCAGGCAAAGACCGAGCTTAAGGATTGCATCGTCAAGCTGGGCAACCAGGGCAAGCTCGTGCAGATGCAGCTCGAGCAGCTCGCCGGCTCCAGTATGGATACCGAGTACGACCTGATGATCCGTGACTACGCGAGCGATTCCTCCGAGGCTAACGCCGAGAAGATCCGCGCCGAGCTCGCCCGCATGACACCTAAGGACCTGTCCGATCCGCAGCACGTTGCGGCTGTTCTGGGCTACGACGATCTGGATGAGGACTCCGTCATGACGCCGCTGGGCCTGCGCACGCTTTCGCGCGTGTCCGTCGTGCGCGACGGCGTGGCCGAGAAGATCGTCGACGAGTACGGCTCGCTTCAGGAGCTCATGGACGACATCAGCGAGGACCCCGAGCGCCTGGGTGACTTTGGCGTTAACAACCCTGCCATTCTTGCGGACTCGCTGTACCGCATGAAGGGCACCAAACAGGGGAACGCATAATGGCGCCCGTATGCGCCGTGGTCGTTGCCGGTGGCAGCGGCCAGCGCTTTGGCAACCCCGGCGGCAAGCAGCTCGTCAACGTGGCGGGTCGTCCGCTCATGAGCTGGTCCATTCGCGCGTTCGACCGTAGCGAAAAGGTCGGACACATCGTGGTGGTGTGTCCTGCCGAGCGTCGTGCCGAGATGCGCCGCCTAGCCATCAGCCCGTTTGACTACGACACGCCCATCAGCTTTGCCGATGCCGGCGATACCCGCCAGGATTCCACCCGTGCCGGCGTGCATGCGGTGCCGGCGGGCTTTGAATACGTCGCCATCCACGACGGCGCCCGTCCGCTCATCACGACCGAGGCCATCGACCATGCTATCGACGTGCTTGTGGGTGACCGCTCGCTCGACGGTGTCGTCTGCGGACAGCCCGCGATCGACACGCTCAAGATCGTTGACGGTGACAATATTGTCGAGACGCCGCCGCGTGAGCTGTACTGGGCCGCGCAGACGCCGCAGATCTTTAGCGTCGACGCCATGAAGCGCGCTCACGCCGAAGCGATTTCCGAGGGCTTTATCGGCACCGATGATTCTTCGCTGGTCGAGCGCATGGGTGGGCGCGTCCGCTGCGTCCAGAGCCCGCGCGACAACCTTAAGGTGACCGTGCCCGAAGACCTGCGTCCCGTAACCGCGATTCTGCTTGGCCGCATGGCCGAGGGAGAGGACCTTCCCCATGTTCAGTAACCTGCGCATTGGCCATGGTTACGACGTTCACCGTCTGGTGGAGGGGCGTCGATGTATCATCGGCGGTGTCGACATTC
>URAQ01000021.1 GCA_900545875.1 uncultured Collinsella sp. | reverse complement strand
TACGCGGCGGGCAAAGTTCATCTCGTGTGTGATGACGATCATCGTCATGCCCTGCTGGGCCAGACGGACCATGACTTCGAGCACCTCGTTGATCATTTCGGGATCGAGGGCACTTGTGGGCTCGTCAAAAAGCATGGCCTTGGGCTGCATGGCGAGTGAACGGGCGATGGCCACGCGCTGCTGCTGGCCGCCCGAGAGCTGTGCGGGCACCTTATCGGCCTGTTCGGCAACGCCCACGCGGCCCAGCAGGTCCATGGCACGCTCACGGGCCTCGTCCTTGGAGACGCCCAGCACATCGACCGGTCCCAGCATGACGTTCTGCAGTACGGTCATATGTGCGAACAGGTTGAACTGCTGAAACACCATGCCCAGCTCGGCACGCATGCGGGCAAGGTCCTTGCCTTCCTGCGGCAAGGGCTGGCCCTCGATGAGGATCTCGCCCGAGTCGATGGTCTCCAAGCGGTTGATGGTGCGGCACATGGTCGACTTGCCCGAGCCCGAGGGGCCGATCACAACGACGACCTCGCCGCGATCGACTGACAGATTGATGTCGTTGAGAACGTGCAGGTCGCCATAGTGCTTATCGACGTGCTTGAGCTCAATCAGCGGCTGATTGCCGGTAGAAGAAGTGCTCTGTGCCATGGTGCTCGGCTCCTTATGACTCGAAATGGTAAAGCGTTAGCGGATGATGGTCGCGCCGGTCTTGTGCGAAACGTAGACAGCAGCCTTGTTAATCGCGACGTTGATGAGGATATAGATGACCGCGATTACCAGGTAGACCGACACGAGAGCGTCGTAGTTGGTAATGAGCACGCGGGCGTTTTGCATGAGGTCGGGGTAGCTCACCACGTAGGCGACGGTGGTGTCTTTGACTACGACCACGAGCTGTGAAATCAACGACGGAATGATAAATCGAATAGCCTGCGGCAATACGATTTTAAAGGTGATTTTAGCCTTGGAGAGACCGAGCGCCTGGGCCGCCTCGAC
Organism: uncultured Collinsella sp.; assembly: GCA_900545875.1. GTDB lineage: Bacteria > Actinomycetota > Coriobacteriia > Coriobacteriales > Coriobacteriaceae > Collinsella. Next base: position 11,894 of record URAQ01000021.1, on the reverse strand, counting down.
CTGCCCGCGCGGTACGGCGTTGACGCCGGCACGGAAGATCTCGGCAAGCACGCCGGCTGCAGCGAGCGCGACGGGGAGCGTGAGCATCCAAAACGACGGCAGCGCAATCTTGTACTGGGGCAGCACCAAAAAGAAGAAGTAGATGAACAGCAGGCTCGGCACGCCACGGAAAAAATCGGTGAGCACGCGGCAGACCAGCTGCAGCGGCTTAATGTCGCTGGTACGGCCGAGCATAAGGGCTAAGCCCAGCACCAGCGCGATGGCGCCGGCGGTGCACGCGACTTTAACGGTGCCTTCAAAACCGGCAAGCAAGAACTTCCAGGTGGTGAGGTGCGTAAAGAAATACCAATAGTGGACCGAAAGCTGACCGGTCACATAAAAGCGCTGCAGTACCAGAGCGATGAGCGCGGCCACGGCAACGAGCGAAATGGCGGTGCCGATGCGAATCTTGGCGCGCATCTTGGGGCCGGGAGCCTCGTAGAGCGCATCGCGCATGGTAAGTGCAGGGGAGGAATGCTTGCTCATCGGAGGATCCTCACCTTCTTATCGATGTAGTTGCCAATGTGGCTCACCACAAAGGCCGTGCCCAGGTAGCCGAGCGCCGAGATAAAGAACGCGGCGACGCCGCCGAGCGAGCGGGTATTGATGTAGCTCACCACGCCAGTGAGCTCCTGCGGTTTAAGCGGCACCTGGCTGCCGAGCGCGGTGGTGAGCATGACGGCGATAAAGAGGTTGGTCATGGGCAGCACGCTCGAGCGCAGTGCCTGCGGAATCACGATCTTGGCGAGGATGCGATTGAAGCTCATGCCGAGCGAACGTGCGGCTTCGACCTGACCGACGCCAACGGTGTTGATGCCACTCATAAAGTTCTCGGAGCCAAAGGCCGAGCCCAAGAGGACCGTGGCGACGATAACGCAGGTGCGGTAGGGCAGGACGACCTTGAGCGGCGGCAGTGCGTAGACGACGATGATGAGCAGCGCGATGCCGGGGATGTTACGGAAGACCTGGACATACAGGTCGCCAAAGACGCGCAGCGGCTTGAGCGGCGACACGCGCATTACGGTGACGGCGACGGCCAGCACCATGGCGATGGCAAACGACTCAAGCGTCATGCTCCAAGTTGCTAGCAGCGCGTCGATATAGTTCTGGCCATAGAGCGACCAGAGTTCGGAGAGACTCATGCGGACCTCCCGCCGATAAGGAAAGGGGCTCCCGTGTGTACGGAAGCCCCGACAACTCAGTGAGGAAACAGTTTATCGCAATAAAGCGCATCATGCGTTTCCGTATGGTTTCGTTGCGGCCGTTACCAGGCTCGCTGCCTAGGCGCCGATCTCGGGCAGCTCGGGAACATTGGTGTCGCCCGTACGGTCGCCGATGCAGATCTGCCACAGCTCGGTCCAGGTGCCATCGTCCTCGATCTTCTTAAGGAAGTCGTTGACAAAGGCGACACCGTCGGAATCGAGCGGCAGGCCGATGCCATAGGGCTCCTTGCTGCCGAAGGGCTTGCCGGCGATCTTGTACTTACCGGGCTCGCGGACCAGGGCGCTCTGCTGCATGTTGTTATCGATGACGTAGGCGTCAACGCGGCCCTGCTGGAGTGCCTGACGAGCCTCCTCGTCGGTCTTGAACTCCTGCTGGCTGGCCTTGGGAGCGAACTCCTCCAGGATGGCGGGGCCGTTGGAGCCGGACTGGACGGCGACGTTCTTGTCGGCCAGGTCGTCGACGCTCTTGATGTCGTCGTTATCGGCGAGTACCAGGATGGCCTGCTGGGTGTAGTAGTAGGGACCGGCAAAGGAGACGAGCTTCTTGCGCTCATCGGTAATGGTGTAGGTGGCGAAGACGGCGTCGACCTGGCCGTTCTGCAGGACGGACTCACGCGTGTCCGAGGTTACCTGGGTGATCTCGACCTTGTTCTCGCCCAGAATGTAGTTGGACAGGAGCTGTGCGATACCGGCGTCGAAGCCGCGGGTCTGACCGTCTTTCTCGTTGAGGAGGGAGAAGAGCGTGGAGGTCTGAACGCCACCGATCTTAAAGACGCCGGCGTCCTTAACGGCCGTGGCCCAGGTGCTGGCGGCGATGGCGTCGTCATCGGCCTTGGGGCCGTTGTCGACGAGCTTGTCGAATGCCTTAGCGTCGAGCGTGGTGGAAGCCTCGGTATCATTGGAGCTCTTGGAAGAGCCGGCGGCGGAACCCTTGTCGGCCTCGGTGCTGGTGTCGGAGCAGCCGGCAAGACCAAGGCCGGCGACGGTTGCGAAGGTGGCGGCAACGAAGCCGCGGCGGTCGAGAACGACCTGCTGGGAGAGGTTCTTGCTCATGGTAGAACACCTTTCTCAATAAAATCCCTAGCGGTTGAGTAGAGTTATACCCTATCGCGCTCAAATGGGTCAACACGAAATAACTCAGAAACATACTTACCTTATGGGTTATTCTACCTACCAAAAAGGGACAGGCACCTTTGTGGTGGTTCTTGCAGATGTGGTGGCATGTCTCGCTGCTTTGTCTCAATCTGTAACAGGTAGACGAGGAAATGGGTTCTTACTGTTACAGATTGAGATTTTCTCTTCAGGGGAATTCGAATGTCTCAATCTGTAACATCTGGACGGCCAAAAGGTCTCTATCTGTTACAGATTGAGACAAAGGTCTGGGACTAAGACATCTTATCTAGATCTGTAACAGTTAGACGGGAATTCGGGCCCTGGATGTTACAGATTGAGATAATCGCGTCGCGAAAACAAAAACCTCCGCAGGGATGCTTCCCTTGCGGAGGTTTTCTTACTCGTTGAGTAGTCTTGCGGCTTCGGCGGCCATGTTCTCGACCGTCATGCCGTTTTGAGCGAGCAGTTCGTTGGGGTCGTAGCGGTCGGGGAAGCCCTTGGCGATGCCGAAGGTGCGCGTGCGCAACGGCGTGCATGCTAGATAACATGCCACGCGCTCACCCCAGCCGCCGTCCAAGACGCCGTCCTCGAGGGTGACGACAACGCGATGCTCGGCGGCAAGGCTGTCGAGGAACTTGCGGTCGAGCTCGGCTGCAAAGCGAGGGTTGACGAGCGTGGCCTCGATACCGTACTCGGCGGCCAAGCGGTTTGCCACGCGCTCACCCAGCTCAAAGAAATCGCCAAGCGCGAGCACGGCAACGTCGCGGCCCTGACGCACCACGTTGTAGCGAACGGCGCTGTAGTCGGTGTCTTCGGCGGGCGCAAGGTCGGGGCGGCTTACCAGGCCGATGCCCGGTACGCGGATTGCCACGGGATGCTCGCGGTGGTCGAGCGACCAGCTCAGCATGGACAGATATTCCTCCATGCAGGCCGGCGCCAAGTAGTGCATGTTGGGAAGACCGCCCAGCATGGAAATATCAAAGAACGAAAGGTGCGTCTCGGACGTGGTGCCAAAGATTGACGCACCAAACACCAAAATGGTTGCGGGGGCGTCGTTGAGGCACAGGTCGTGCCACAGCTCGTCGTAGGCGCGCTGCAAAAACGTGCCGTACACACCAAAGACTGGCTTGGCGCCCGAGCGCGCAAGCGCGGTGGCAAAGGTCACGGCGTGCTCCTCGGCAATGCCCACATCGACGAACTGTTTGCCGGCGGCGGCGCGAAGCTCGGGTGTAAAGCCCATGATGTAGGGTGTGGCGGCCGTGATGCCCACGACCTGCGGATCGCGCTCGATGGCGGCGCTGAGCGCCTCGCCCGTAATGTCGGCGTAGGTGCGCGGCGCAGGCTCGCTCGGATGGCCCGGGCAGAGCTTGCGCCCGGTCGCCATGTCAAACGGACCCACGTGGTGCCAGCGCTCGGGGTCGTTTTGGGCTGGCTCAAAGCCCTTGCCCTTGGCGGTGGAGACGTGCAGCACGATGGGATGATCGATATTGCGCAGTTCCTGCAGCGCGTCGACTAGGGCCAACACGTCGTTGCCGGCGTCCAAATAACGGTAGTCGAGTCCCATCGCGCGGAAAACGTTGCGCTCACAGGTGCCGTTGCTGGCGCGCAGCTCGGCCAGATTGCGATAGAGGCCACCGTGGTTCTCGGCGATGGACTGGTCGTTATCGTTGACGATGATGATCAGGTTGCTGTCGAGTTCGGCGGCATTGTTGAAGCCCTCAAACGCCAGGCCGCCCGAAAGCGAGCCGTCGCCAATGATGGTGATGACGTTGTACGCATCGCCCGCCAGGTCACGAGCGTGCGCCAGGCCGCAGCCCAGGCTCACCGACGTGGAGGTATGGCCCATGGCGAACAGGTCGTGCTCGGACTCGTCGGGATTGGCAAAGCCAGAGGCCTCGCCAAAGCGCTTCGGATCGATATAAGTGTACGCGCGCCCAGTCAGCGCCTTGTGGGCGTAGGTCTGGTGCGAAACGTCAAAGAGAATCTTGTCGATAGGGGAGTTAAACACGCGATGGAGCGCGACCGTAAGCTCAACGACGCCCAGGTTGGGGGCAACGTGCCCGCCGACGGCGGCGGAGCTTTCGAGGATGGCGTGGCGAATCTCGTCGCAGAGCTGCGGGAGCTCGGCACGATTAAGAGCCTTGACGTCCTCGGGCGTTGTCGTTTGCGTAAGCAGCATCGTTGTGGGTTACTCCATGCGAATCGAGTGCCGGCGCTCCCTCGGCCGACACAATTGCACAAGACAGTCTCGCACATTTTGGCGTTTGATATGTGACGGCGGCGCGGTAATTCGCCAACTGGTGGGGCAAAACGTTTTGTCCGATGCCATACTGATAGATTCGATGATGATTTTTTCAATACGTGCAGGCCGTGGCTTGCCGCCGTGAGCCGCTGGAAGGAGGCAGCATGTCCGATGCCGTTCGTGCCGAGAAAATCGCGCACGAGGTCGACGATGCCGCCCGCCAGCTCGCCCAGGCGGGCCGCTTGGACCTGACGCGCGAGTTTATCCAGCATGGCGACGTGACGGTCTATGCACATGTGACTTCGGTAGCGCGGACGAGCCTGTCCTTTGCCGAGCGCCTGGGCCGCGTCGGTGTTTCGATCGACCGTGCCTCGCTGCTGCGCGGAGCCTTGTTACACGATTACTTTCTCTACGATTGGCACGATCCCGACCCAAGCCATCGGCTGCATGGCTTTCGCCACCCGTTTTTTGCCCTAGCGCGCGCGGAGGAAGATTTTGAGCTGACGTCGCGCGAACGGAATATTATCGTGCGGCATATGTTTCCGCTGGTGCCGGTGCCGCCGACGTGTCGTGAGGCTTGGATTGTGTGCCTGGCGGATAAATGGTGTGCTCTGCGCGAGACGGTCGCCGGCCGCCTGCCGCGCAAAGACGACGCGAACGATTTGAGCGAGGGCTCGAGCGACGGCTCGAGCAAAGATTCGAGTGAAAAGAGGAGAGGGTAGACGGTGGGGACCGCGATCGACATGGCATTTGACGGCGCGACGCTTGCCGCCTGTCCGCTTTCGGCACTGGTGCTCTCGTTCGCCTTCTACGGGTTTTGCGGCTGGGCATGGGAATCGACGGTCTGCGCCATGCTCAACCACGGACGCTTTGCCAACAGCGGCTTTTTGCTGGGACCGTGTTGCCCCATCTATGGCGCGGGCGGCATTGCCTGCTGGCTGCTGTTGCGCGGAATTCCTGACGCGTCGAGCCAGTTTGTCGCTGCAGCGCTCGTATGCAGCGTGATTGAGTACAGCGTAGGCGTGCTGTTGGAAAAAACGACGGGTGCCCGGTTTTGGGATTACTCGCATCTGCCGTTTAACCTGCACGGACGCATCTGCCTGTACTGGGCCTGCGCGTTTGGCTTGGGTGCGTTGTGTATTTGCCGTTTAGTGGAGCCGGCATTGCTGGGGCTGCTTGGCCATCTGCCGGTGCTGATTGTGCGGCTGTCCGCCTTTATCGTCGCGGTCGCGATGATGGTCGATGCGGTGTGCTCGTTGGCCAGCTGGCGCCGCCTGTCCGATCAGCTTGAGCGTGTGCGTGCCGACCTTGCCGACCGCATCAATGAGTCGCTTGCCGACGCCTCCGACTCTATGCTCGAACGTATTCCCGATTCGGCGATTGACTCGGTGGCGCAGACGCATATCCGCGGTCGCGCCGTTAACGCTTGGCTGGCCGAGCTGGGTGACGCGGCGCTCGATGCCCTGCGCGAGAAGGCTTCGATGCCGACGTTTATCTCGGATGGTGCTCGCGGCCTGGCGCTCGCTGCCCGCCGCGTTGCCGATGTCGCGCCGAGCATGCCGCGTCCGTCGCTCAGTCGTCGCCTTGCCGGCAAGCGCATGAGCCGTCCGGTGCCGAGTGTGTCGCTCAGCCGTCGTGACCTGCGCTTCTTTAACGCCTTCCCGCGTCTGCGCATCAATCGCTACGAGGGCGTCATCCGAGCTACCGACCTCCGCGACCGAGCCCGCGAGCTGTTCCGCCGCTAGCCGGGACGGGCGTGTTTGCGGCTTCCTTGCTCGCGTATTTCCCGTTCGTTTCGCGCCCGTTGCCGTGCCGTTTCCAAGATTGCGGCACCGTTTCCATTCGACAACGCAGCGTTTAACAACGCCGTATCTGGTCTACACCAGTTGGCCCTCGGCCGCATCATGAGCGCCGACAACGTTCATGCGACAAAGGGGGAGCGAATGTACGATACGGGATCGACAACGTTTATGCTCATCTGCACCATGCTCGTGTTTTTAATGACACCGGGTCTGGCGTTTTTCTATGGCGGCCTGTCCAGGCGCAAAAATGTCATCAACACCATGCTTATGTGCTTTGGCGCCATTGGCCTGGTTGGTGTACTGTGGATTGTTGCTGGCTGGTCGCTGGCCTACGGCGGCGACGGTTCCAGCCCGTTTATTGGAGGCTTTGACCAGCTGCTGTGCTTGCCGGTGCTCAACCAGGTGCTGCAGGCGGCTGAGGGCACCGCGTCGGACGGCGCCGTCTACCCGGAGATTATCAACATCGCCTTCCAGATGGCGTTTGCCATGATCACGGCTGCTATCGTTACGGGCAGCCTGGCCGGACGTGTTAAGTTTGGTGCCATGACGGCCTTCCTTGGCATTTGGCTGCTCGTGGTCTATGCGCCGCTCGCCCACATGGTCTGGGGCGGCGAGGGCTCCTTTATCGGCGACATTATCGGCGCGCTCGACTTTGCCGGTGGCGATGTGGTGCACATCTCGTCCGGTCTCACGGGTCTGGTTCTCTGCTTAATGCTTGGCCGTCGTCGCGGCTTTGGCATGGTGAGCTATCGTCCGCATAACGTGCCGTTTGTGGCGCTGGGCGCCGGGCTGCTTTGGTTTGGCTGGTTTGGCTTTAACGGCGGCAGCGAGTTTAAGGCCGACGCCGTGGCGGCGCTCGCCATCCTCAACACCGTGACGGCCAGCGCGGCAGGCATGGTCTCGTGGCTTGCCGTCGAGCGCGTGCATACCGGCCGCCCCACGCTGGTGGGTGCCAGCACCGGTCTGGTTGCGGGCCTTGTGGTGGTCACGCCGGGTGCGGGCTTTGTCGAGCCGTGGGCGGCGCTGGTCATGGGCCTGATCGTCTCGCCTGTCTGCTACCTGGCCATCAGCCATCTTAAGACCAAGTTCGGCTACGACGACGCGCTCGACGCGTTCGGTTGCCACGGCATCGGCGGTATCCTGGGCGGCGTGCTCACGGGCCTGTTCTGCGTGCCGGAGCTTTCGTGGACCGGTAAGGGCGGCCTGTTCTACACGGGTGACGTGTCTCTGCTCATCTCGCAGATTTTGGGTATTGTGGTGACGGTCGCTCTTGTGCTGGTACTCGATTTGGTGATCGCCGCGGTGGTCAAGGCGCTGTTCCACGGCAGCCTGCGTGTGGACGAGGCTGACGAGGCATTGGGCCTGGATGCGAGTCAACACGGCGAGAGCGCATATCCTTCCTTCTCCGGACTCGATTAGCAGCTTCCCCAAGCACCGCACCTCGCCCCTCAATCGTCGGGCGCCGCTCGCAAGGCGTGCGCCCTCCTCTTTCAGGGCGATCTGCGGCACTTGGGAAACCTGCTAAGACCTGTTAGTTGCACTTTTTTGATCTGCAAGGTTGGTTTGTGGCACTTGGGAAACCCGTGCCACGCAAATGGCAATTCATTTCTTTGATAAAGAGAGGAATTCACTATGAAGAAAATTACGGCGATCGTTCGTGCTGAGAAGCTTGAGGTTCTTAAGGACGCGCTGTTTGCTGCCGATGTTCGCGGTATGACTATCAACCAGGTGCAGGGCTGCGGCGCGCAGCATGGCTGGAAGGAATACGTGCGCGGCAACGAGTTGCTTGTCAACACGATCCCTAAGGTGCAGTTCACGCTCATTTGCGCCGATGAGCATGTCGATGGCATTGTCGAGATTATCTGCAACGCTGCTCGCACCGGTGCCGTCGGCGACGGCAAGATTTGGGTCGAGCCGGTCGAGGAAGTTATCCGCATCCGTACCGGCGAGCATGGTCCCGCCGCGGTGTAGAATCGACCGCCTGCCATCCGCAACGTTAAAATACTGCAATGAGGCACAAGACTTGCGTTGCGGATGGACAGATTATGGGGCGTAATAAATATCCCGAGGAGACGGTCGCGAAGATTCTCGACGCGGCGCTGGAGCTATTCTGCGCACAGGGTTATGAGGGGACGAGCATTCAAGATATCGTCGACCGCCTCGATGGCATGACCAAGGGCGCTGTCTATCATCACTTTAAGAGCAAAGAAGAGATTTTCAACGCCGCATTTGATCGGGCAATGGCTCCGATTGTTGAGCACCGTCGCTCAACGCTTGGTATCGGTAATATGACCGGAGCCCAAAAGCTCAAGCGGCTGTACGCGCCCGAGTCCGTCGTTCCACAAATTGAGCTATGGGCACGCATACATCCTGCGGCGGATCCGGCAAAAAGTTCGCGTCTACTGGCGATGCAGTACCAGGGCTCGTTTGACGAGTCGGCCGATGGTTGTCTCTTGCCAGTGATCGAGGAGGGCATCGCCGACGGCTCCATTGCGTGCGAATGCCCGCGCGAAGCGGCGGAGGCCGTATCGTTGTTGGCGAATCTTTGGCTGCTGCCATTGTTCCGTCCGCTTGAATCCAAGGACCGAATGCTCGCTCGCGCGCAATGCTTGGCGCAGATGGCAGCCGCGGTGGGGCTCGATTTGGGTAATGAAGTGCTCCAGACAACGGCCCAGATTTGGGACGTATGGAACCGTGCCGGGTGGTAATATAGATACCAACGGTATGTAATTGATTTGTAAGGGTAGCCACGGCTGCCCTTTTCAAGTCATTAAATACATACTAACGGTATGTATAGGGGACAGGCTTATGGCTGGAATGCGGAGGAGTAGCGTCTCGTTGGCGCAAAAAACAGTGCGATCTATCAGGCTTTTCGGTCTTCTTGTTGCACAGCTGTGCGCGTATTCGATGTTGTCGGCACTGTGCTTTGCGTGCCCGCTATACTTGTTCGATTGCAGCGGCTCATCAACGTTATATGGTGCCGTCGCGGCGATAGCGTTCGTGCCAGGCGTGCTTGCGACTCCGGCTGGCGGAATCTTGGCGGATCGCGGGAGACATCGCGGGGTTCTTGTGGTGCTCGGCATTGTTCTGATGGCTGCATCACTGTTGTTTATCCCCATGAAGCGTTCGCTGCCTCTTGCCGTTGTCGTGGTAGCAATGCTTTGCGTCCAATATGGCATCCAATCGCTGCTGAAACCCATGCTTCAAATTGAGACGGTGCGCATGACGGGCCCAGAAAAGGTTGAGCGTGCCACTGCGTTGGTCTCGCAGATAACCATGGCGAGCAATATCTTGGGGCCTGTAGTCGGGACGGCAGTCTATGGGCGCTTTGGTATCGATACTCTTTGTGCAACCGCGTCGGTGACGTTTGCGATTTCAGCCCTGCTGTTCGGGGGCGCACTCAAGCAAAATGCCTCATCTGGAATGACAGGGGACAGTACGACTTGCTCGACATGCCGAAGCGATTTCCGGGAGTCGATTCGGTACCTGGCTCAAAACGCATCATTGCTCGTTGTGTTTTTGCTTGCGGCAGTTTTGAACCTTGCGTTGGTTGGGCTAACGATTGGCGCTCCCATTATTGTTACAAAGCATCTCGGCATGCAATCGTCCTGCGTTGGGATAGTTGAGGTTGCTCTGGGCTTGGGTGGTCTTACCGGCAGTGGCTTGGTCGGCATTTGGCCGCATCGCTTTTCTCTCAATGGCATATGTCGATATGTTGCGATGATCTGTTTTGGAGTCGTACCGATTATTGTTACGCTACTGAGCGGTCCTGATGAACTGGCGTTTGCCGCGCTTGCGGCCGGCTCGACATGGGTCATGGCGTGGGCAAGCATTACATCGGTCGAAATCGTTTCATTCGTTCAGCGGTCAGCGCCAAAGAAACTCTGCGGGAAAGTGCTGGCACTCGTTTATATGACGCTTTCCTGTGCAACGCCTATTGGCCAATTGATTTACGGACTCGCATATGATCGATGGACGCCGGCGATTGTATTCGCAGGCATGTTGGCGGTGCTGACGTTGACGACGGCGCTGTTTTATCGGCTGAAAAGTCGCTTGTGGCGATTGTCTTAACGCGCTGGGGCACCGTGAATTTGTGGAGGCAGTGGCACGTCGCGTCGGAACGGCATTGTTTGGGTATGTCCGTTCTCGTCTACAATATCGTGCAGACGAAGGAGAGGCATGCCCATGATCAAGATGTTTGCGAGTGACTTAGACGGAACGCTGTTGAATGCCCTGCACGAGGCAGATGGGACCATTCGTCGCGCCATTCGCGAGCTGACTGAGGCTGGCCTGCATGTGGTTCCCGCGACCGGACGCTCGACGCTGCCGATCGGCGAGCATGGCTTTACGGGCCTGGCGCTTGACGCCTGCTGCTCTAACGGCTCCATTGTGCGCGACAGTCATGGCGAGGTGCTCAAGACCTGGACCATCGACCCGCAGATCACCGAGGAGCTGCTCAAGGAGTTTCCGGACATTTGCTTTGATTGCTCCACGCCCGATGGCATGTTTTCGAGCGGATCGTTCGAGATGCACCAGGCGGGCTTTAAAAAGGACAGACCCATCAAGCGTATCGTGATGCGCGGCATGCGTGCGCGTGGCGGCTATCACGAGGAACGGTATTTCGACCAGTCGATTGGCGACATCCTGCGCCACGATGTGTGTAAGATCAACTGCCGCGTGACCTCGCCCGAGCTGGACCGCGACCTTAAGGCGTATTTGGCCGAGCGATCGGATCGCGTGGTCAACGCGCCGTTCGATCCGGTGATGTTCGAGATCACGGACGTGGCGTGCAACAAGGGCGAGAGTGTGGCCTGGCTGGCGGGCTACTACGGCATTGCCGAGGACGAGGTCGCGGTCTATGGAGACGGCGGCAACGACATTGCCATGCTCAAGCGTTTCCGCCACAGCTACGCGACCAAAAACGCTAGCGATGCAGCTAAAGCCGCCGCGAGCGCGACTATCGGCAGCTGCATGGTCCACGCCGTTCCCAAACACATGCTCGCCACCATGCACAAGCAGAATTCCTGCACCGTAATCGAATAATGCGACAAAAGGATTGCCCCTTCGTCACATCCCAGATATTGCCTTTACGTGTTGATACACACGGTGTGCAATAATACTCGCACTGTGCAATAGCGTACAGGCTGAGTAACAAGGAGGACGTTTGTCCCAGCTCGAGAAATGCGATCGCCGGTCCCTTCGCTCGCAGCGTGCCCTTCGCCAGGCACTTGCCAGCGAGCTTGCCGAAAGCGGCGACCTTTCGCGCATTAATGTCGCGTCGCTCACCGAGCGCGCTGGCCTTACGCGCCGCACGTTCTATTCGCACTACCGTGATATCCCCGACTTTATCAATCAAATCGAGGACGGCTTGCTGGCCGAGATTCGCGAGCGCATTGAGCTCATCACCGCAGCTCAACTGCCCGATCTTTATCACAACATCGATGAGCTCGAGCCAGCGCCCGGTTCGGTTGAGTT
>URAQ01000020.1 GCA_900545875.1 uncultured Collinsella sp. | reverse complement strand
TTACGTTGGTTCAATACATTGGCAACTGACGGGAGGACTGCGATGAAAAACCTCACCAGGTATTTGCAACGAGCGCGTCGGGGAGTACGGATGGCCCTGTGCTGGGTGGTCGTTGCGGTCACGGCGCTTTGCGGGATGCCGACAGCCGGTTTTGCCCTTCAGGATGATTCGCGCGACGAGCTCTATGGTGACGTCGTCAACCCGCTCACCATTACGGTCAACGATCGCGACTGCACGTTTGTAGATATCGATGACGGCAAGCTCGAGGGCCGTACCTCGATGTACGACAACGTCTCGTTCTATACGGCCGCCGTCAGAAAGGTCCTGCCCAACTGGGCGTCGCTTGCCTATAACGTCCTTGGCTATGGCGGAGGCGACGACTCCGGTGACTTTTTGTACTGGGACCACGCCGGCAAGGGCTTTGAGAGGGACTTCGGTAAGGGTCACTACATCTATCTGTATGATGCGCTTTCGGGCGGCAACGGTGAGCATTCCGACGGCGCCGACAAATCGAAGCAGAGTGGTCTGACATCTGCTAAAAGCCTCAATGCGGTCTACGAGCGCTTGACCGACGATATCGCCGGCTGTATCGGTCACAAGCTGAAGGGCTCCGATTTCCGTAAAAACGTGCCGCTCGACGGACTGTCGAAAGACACGACTGAGCAGGACGTCATCTATGCCACCATTGCTTGTGTCGACAAGCTCGGCGGCACCTACCAGTACGATTTCAATGGCTTTGGCATCGCGTTCTATAACTTTAGAGTTCAGCAACTCAACAGCGTGAACAAGCTTAACTGTGCGCCCGAGGACGCGCCGGGCTATTCCTTTGTCGATTCTAAGACTGAGCAGGAGCTCGTTACCTCGGCACTTAACGTCGGCTATGAGGACGCCTCGCAGAGCATCACGCTCGCCCGCGGTACCGAGGAGACGGTCGGCACGAGCACTTCTGAATCCGCATCGTATTCCAAAGGCGGCTCGTGGGGCGCATCGGTGAGCCTCAAGGAGTCGCTGGGCGTGCCCGCAACAGCGAGCGAGGAGATCGAGACTTCGTTTTCGGCCGAAACCACGATGTCCCAGTTGTGGGAGGCGAGCAAGACCGAGGAACAGTCGATCACCACGACGGACAATCAGTCGGTTACCGTCAATATGACGATCCCGGCGCACACGCAGGTCAATAGCAAGCAGACGAGTTCTACCACGACGCTGTCCGAGGACTATGACCAGCCGGTGGGCGTGACGTTCGACGTGATCATCTTTAACATGAACGGCGAGTGCTACGACGACAACGCCGCCGTGCAGGAGTTCCATACCGCCGGTTATGACCAGCGCTCGTTCTACACCACCTTTGGCGATCGGTCGAACGACGGCGTGCAGAACCTGTTCCTGCGCTCAATCGCCCATCGTGGCGACGACGGCTACGATACCACCGCCGGAAACGTCACGAGCTGGTCGCATCGCACCAACAACCACATGGTGCGCGCCATCGATTGGAATTCGGTCCTGGCCGATCGCGAGGTGCCTTCGCGCAACGGTGGCGCCCCGCGCACGTGCAACGTGCTCAATGACATGGCCGCGACCTATCCCATGTCCATTACGGGTTCCAATCTGTCGTTTGAGTCGGTGACGGTCGATACGCAGTTGGGCACGCCGCAGCCCATTAAGCCCATCTCCAAGATTCTCGTGTCGCTGCAGACCGATAAGACCCGAAGGCTTACGGTGGGAGGGGAAGACCCCATCTCTTCCTATCGCGTGCGCGCAAGGGACGAGGACGATGTTGACTACTACGGCTTTGTGAAGTCGTCGGGCGACTGGCGCGTGGTGGACAAAAAGGGCAAGGAATGCAAGTCCGACGTCATCGAGATCCAGACCGACCCTGTCACCCACGAGCAAGTCGTAGTGGGTAAAAAGGCCGGCACCGCCTACGTAAAGTACTTTATCCCCGAGGACACCTATGTGGACGTGAACGGGCATGTCTCGACCAATGACGAGATCGACGCCGCGGCCTACAAATATAAGGTAAGTGACGTGGCGCCCGAGCCGTTTAACGGCAACATCAAACTCGAGGGCTCGGCACAGACCGTCGTCGGCGTCGAGGAGAACCTTAACGGCATCGAAGGCCTGACGGCTACGGTCTATGACACGACGGGCAAGGAAGTCGATAGGGCCTGCAGCTGGGAGGCCCAGGAGCTCGAGAGCAAGGGCATTTCGGTCGCGACAGACGGTACGATGACTATCTCGCAACCGGGCACCTTCCATGTTCGCGCCTTTATTGACGGTGTGTATTCCGATTGGGCCGAGGTCATCGCCGCACCCGCACCGGTCGACCCGATGGCGACCGTGGTCGAGACACCGGTGAACGTTGCGTCCGTTTCTTCGGGCGATTCTTCGGCAACGACGGATAGCGCGGCTCCTGCACAGGGAGAGCAGGCAGCTTCCGATGCGAACGCGGCTGAGTCTGCTCCGTCGAGCGACGATGCCGCTGCAGTAACTGACGACACCGCGCCCCCAGCCGCGAAGGATGCCTCGCAGATTCCTACGGGCCTCGTTACCGTTTTGACCGATATCTGCCGCTACGGCATCGATCACGGCCTCATCAGCACATCAAACAAGGAAGAGATGACCAAGCAGGACTTCGACATCTTAGGCATCCTGTACCTGATGGCAGACAGCCAGGACCTGGTGCCCCAAGACGCCGAGGACGCGATGAATGAATGGGCCCATGACAACTATAATGACGAAGAGCTTGCCACTTGGAAGCAGCATGCGCTTTCGGTGCTGCTCGAATACGGCTATATCGCGCCCGGCACGACCGTGACGATGCCGACGACTGATGCTGCGGACGGCGCATAAGTGCAGAAAGAGTGCGTGTTTTTGTCTTTTTGCGCACGGGCAAAATAGTTCTTGCAGCCAAGGTCGTGGCGTGTATACTCGAATACGTTTGTTCAACTACGTGCCGGCCAAGGTGGTACGGCACCTCTAGAAGAGTAAGGAATTGCACATGGATTACATCCGCGCAATCGAGCGTCAGCAGATCCGCGAGGACATCCCGCAGGTCCGCGTTGCCGACAACGTCAAGGTCCACTACCGCATTAAGGAAGGCGACCGCGAGCGCATCCAGGTTTTCCAGGGTGACGTCATCCGCATGGCCGGCGCCGGTGCCCGTGAGACCTTCACCGTCCGCAAGATTTCCTTCGGTGTCGGTGTTGAGCGTACCTTCCCGCTTCACAGCCCCAAGATCGCCAAGCTCGAGGTCGTCCGTCATGGTCGCGTCCGTCGCGCCAAGCTGTACTACCTCCGCGACAAGGTGGGCAAGGCTGCTCGCATCCCCGAGAAGCGCTAAGAAGATCGCAGCGTCTGTCCACTCGTTTGGACAAAAGGGTCACCTTCGGGTGGCCCTTCTTTTTATCTGATTTGCATGCAAGGAGGCCCCGATATGGCCAACATGACGAGTTCGGTTTCGGCATCGCAGGTTGCCGGCGAGCTGGCGAGCGCCACGTTTGAGGAGATCCCCGCCCTCGTGGAGCATTATCGCGAGGACCCGCGCCAGCAGGTGATCAAGGCTTGCGAGCGTGCTCTTAAGCGCCATGCCAAGGAGCTTGCCGAGCGCGAGCGCGTCAACGGCATGTACGAGCTTATGCATGAGCTCGGCGGTGATGGCGTGGTCGTGGGCGTCGACGAGGTGGGCCGTGGCTCGGTAGCGGGGCCCTTGACCGTGTGTGCCGTGTGCCTTCCGATGGAGCCGCGCATCTGGGGCATCAACGATTCCAAAAAGCTCACGCCGGCGCGCCGCGAGCTGCTCTCGGTTAAGATTGCCGAGGTGGCGACTGCTATCGGCTTTTGCCATATCGCTCCTGCAGATATCGATGAGATGGGTATGGCCCGCGCCATCCGCGCTGCCGTCGCGGGCGCCGTGGCCGATACGGGACTTGAACCCGACTGCGTCCTCATGGATGGTAACCCCTTGGGCGCCGTTCCCAACGAGCGCGATGTGGTGAAGGGCGATGCCAAGATCGCCTGCATCGCCGCGGCGTCCATCATGGCCAAGGTCACGCGTGACGAGATGATGGTCGAGTACGACGCCGAGTATCCCGAGTACCATCTGGCCGAGTCGAAGGGCTATGCGAGCCCCGAGCACATCGAGGCCATTCGCAAACATGGACTTTGTCCGCTGCACCGCGTGAGCTTTTGCGGAAACTTTCTGCAGACTGAGCGCCTTTTCTAGGCCAATTGTGGAGACATGGACCTCTGGGGTTTTATAAACCTGCTGGTAGCGGGCCGTATGCAACACCATTGTTGCGTACGGCCCGTTTTTTGACGGCATTTGGTCAGCTTTTGGTTTGCTTCCGGTACTTACCCGCATGAAAGGTGCCCTCATCATCGGGGCAATGCAGTGTGCGGGAAAGGAGACCCCATGAGTGCCGCAAGCAAAAAGAGCAAGACGCAGCAGCTCAAGGAGCGTTGGGAAAACGGCGAGCTCGACTCCGGGGCGATTACGCCCGAGTTTATCAAGGGACTCAGTCCCCGCGAGCTAGGCATGCTGGGCGAGCTGATCACCATCGACTACTTTAACGAGCGCGGCTACACCTTGCTGGAGCAGGGCTATCGTTGCACCGAGGGCGAGGCCGATCTGGTGCTGCTCGATGAGCTCGACGATGTCGTGGCGATGGCCGAGGTCAAGACGAGACGCGTCGCCCTGGATTGCACCACGCGGGTCTTTCCCGAGGAGGCCGTGGACGCCCAAAAGCAACGCTGCTACCGCCGCATCGCAAGCTGCTATCTCATGGAGCATTATCCGCTCAAGGCGATTCGCTTCGATGCTGTGGGTGTCACCATCCGCGGCGGGCATATCGCCGAGATCGAGCACCAGTACAACGCGTTCGATTGGCAGGTGTCGTGATGGCGTTCGAGACGTTTGCCGTTCACGCGGCCTGCATCCGCGGCGTCGAGGCGATTCACGTCACGGTCGAGGTCTCGCTTGCCGGTGGCGTTCCGGGCATCCAGATGCTCGGCATTCCGAGTATGGAGGTGATGGAGTCACGCGGTCGTATTCGCTGCGCGATGCGCTCCGCCGGGTTCGAGATCCCGCGCTCGGGCATTACCGTTAACCTGGCACCCGGCGATATCCGCAAGACCGGTAGCGGCTTTGACCTGCCCATCGCCATCGCGGTTCTAGCGGCCGATGAGCAGATTCCCCGTGACAACCTCGATCGCTGCCTTATCGCAGGTGAGCTTGGTCTGGACGGTACGGTGCTTCCCGTCAAGGGCGAGGTGGCGTTTCAGCTATTGGCTCGCGACATGGGGCTGTCTTTTATCGCCGGCAGGTCCGACCAGCATGTGCCACTCGCGGGCGTAGATTGCGGCTTTATCGACCATCTGTCTCAGCTTGCTCACGGCATGGGCGATGCCGCACGGCACTACTTGGATTCCGAGGGTGTCGAGGCGACCTTTGAGCCCGAGCTCGACTATGCAGACGTGCTGGGGCAGGAAGTCGCTAAACGCGGCATGGCGCTTGCGGCGGCAGGAGAACTCGGCTTGCTCATGATCGGGTCTCCGGGATCGGGCAAGACGATGCTCGCACGCCGTATGACCGGCATCCTGCCCGAGCTTTCCGTTGAGGATCAGCAGGAGGCACTGTGCATCCATTCGGTTTTGGGTGAGAACATTGATGGCTTGTTGGCGGGGCACCGCCCCTTCCGCAGTCCCCACCACAGTATTTCGACCGCAGGCCTTATCGGCGGCGGGCGCCCGGTGCACCCGGGTGAGATCAGCCTTGCTCATGGCGGCGTGCTCTTTTTGGACGAGCTTGCCGAGTTTCCCACTGGCGTGCTGCAGACGCTGCGTCAGCCCATCGAGCGCGGCTACGTGAGGATCGTACGCGTCGACGGGGCTTTTACCTTCCCGTCGCGCTTTCAGCTGCTGGCTGCGAGCAATCCCTGCCCCTGCGGCTTTTTGGGCGATCGCGAGGTGCCGTGTCGCTGCTCGGCGGCGATGGTCGAGCGCTATCGGTCTAAACTGCGCGGTCCTTTGGCCGACCGTATCGACATGATGATCGATGTGACCCGTCCCGACCCTCAAGTGATTATCGAGGGTGCGGAGGGCATGTCGTCGGCCGAGTTACGTGACTACGTTGTGCGCGGTCGCGCCTTTCGCGCTTGGCGCGAATCCCGCATGGACGATGCGGATGCCGAGGCCGAGGATGACGAGACTCGGTCCATTGACGGCGTCGTTTCGACCTTTGAGCTCGATGATGCGGCGGAGAAGTGTGTGCTCGGCCTTTCGAAGCGCACGCATCTCACAGGGCGTGGCATCGTGCGCCTTGTTCGCATTGCGCGCACGATCGCAGATGTCGCCGAGAGCGAGCAGGTGACGCAGGACCACGTGCTCGAGGCGGCGATGTACCAGGGAAGGAGGGACCAATGATGGCTGAGGGGACCTTCGAGCTGCATCCAGGTGACGCGTTGTATCCCGAGACCGTTTTGGAGCTTTCTGATGTACCTCAGACGCTCTATGTGCGCGGCAACCCCGAGGCGCTTTCGACGCCCGCGCTCTCCATCATCGGTGCGCGAAAGGCCTCGCCGTATGGTCTTGCCGTGGCAGAGCTTGCGGCGAAGGTGGCGGTTGAGGCGGGAGTGACGGTAGTTTCGGGCGGTGCGGTCGGTTGTGACCAGGCCTCGGGTTGGGCTGCGGTCAACGCCGGCGGCAAACACGTCGTGGTGCTGGGGACGGGCGCCGACGTGGTCTACCCGCGTTCGAGCGCGGGGCTTATTACGCGCACGCTCGATACGGGCGGCGCGGTCGTGTCGATCTCTCCGTGGGGCATGGGTCCGCGCAAGTTTGCCTTTCCGCGTCGCAATCGCGTGATCGCGGCCCTGTCGCAAGCCCTCTTTGTATCCGAGGCGGGTATGCCTTCCGGGACGTTTTCTACAGCCGAGGCTGCTATGGATTTGGGGCGCGAACTTCTTGCCGTGCCGGGGTCGATCCTATCGCCCGAGTCGCGTGGCACGAATTACCTCATTGCGAACGGTGCCTGCTGCATTGTCGACGAGGAGTCCATCGAGATGGCTATCTCTCGCATATACGGCACCCTGCGCTACTCGCGCCCCGATGCTCCCGGCATTGCCGACCTGAATCCAACACGGCAGACCGTGATGCATGCGCTCATCGCCTCTCCGCTCAAGGTCGACGACATCGCGGCGCTCGTCTCGCTCGATGCTGTCGGCGTACTCAAACTCTTGGGTTCGCTTGAACTCGAGGGCCTTATCGAGCGCATGATGGATGGAAGGTATGCGCCCTCCAAGTTTGCCCTTCACGCCCAGACGCCCTTCGGTCACAATGGAAAACGTGTCAATTAGAAAGGTGTTTGCAGATGCAGTTCGATCAGGTGACGGTTATCGGTGGCGGTCTGGCGGGTTCGGAATGCGCGATCCAGCTGGCAGACCGCGGGTTTGCCGTAAAGCTGTGCGAGATGCGCCCCCAGGTGAGCTCCCCGGCTCACCATACCGATCACCTGGCAGAGCTCGTCTGCTCCAATTCGTTTAAGTCGACCCGTCCGGATTCCGCGGCTGGTTTGCTGAAGGCCGAGCTTGAGCGCATGGGTTCAGTCCTGCTCGACTGCGCCCATCGCGCTGCTGTTCCCGCTGGTGGCGCCCTGGCGGTCGACCGTGTTACATTCTCCGAGCTCGTCGAGGCTGAGGTTGCCGCTCGTCCCAATATCGAGGTCGTGCACGGCGAGGTCACGCAGATTCCCGAGGGTCACGTGGTCATTGCCGCGGGCCCGCTGTGTTCACCGGCGCTGAGCGAAGAGGTTATGAAGCTCGTCGGTGGCGATGCCCTGGCATTCTTTGATGCGGCGGCGCCGATCGTCGATGCCTCCACGCTCGATATGGACGTGCTGTTCTCGCAGTCGCGCTACGAGGAGCAGGGGGGCGGCGACTATCTCAACGCTCCGCTCAATAAGGAGGAGTACGACGCCTTTATCGAGGCGCTTACCACGGCCGACCGCGTGGTGCTCAAAGACTTTGAGGGCGGCGATCTGTTCCAGGCTTGCCAGCCTGCCGAGGAAGTTGCGCGCACCGGCAAGGACGCCATTCGCTTTGGCGCCATGAAGCCCGTCGGCCTCACCGACCCGCGTACCGGACGTCGCCCTTGGGCGGCGATTCAGCTGCGTGCCGAGAACAAGGAGAAGACCGCCTATAACCTGGTGGGCTTCCAGACTAACCTGACCTTTGGCGAGCAGAAGCGCGTCTTCCATATGGTGCCGGGTCTGGAGAACGCTGAGTTCTTCCGCTACGGCGTCATGCACCGCAATACCTTTGTCGACGCCCCGCACGTGCTCGATGGCACCTTTGCCGTGCCTGGTACCGGCGTGCGCCTGGCCGGTCAGATCACCGGCACCGAGGGGTACATGGAAGCGGTGGCGACCGGTCTGCTCGCGGCGCTCAACACCTATGCCGAGGCTATCGGCGCCGCGGGCGTCGAGTTGCCCCGCGCGGGCGCCCTGGGCGCGCTCGTGGGCTATGCGACCGATCCTGCCACCGTGGGCTACCAGCCCATGCATGTCAACTTTGGCCTGGTGCCGCCACTCGAGGATGGTAAGCGCCGCAGCAAGCGCGACCGCTACCAGGCCTATGCGGACCGTGCGCTCGAGGCTCTTGATGCCTATCTGGCCACTCGCCCCGATCTGTTTGGAGGCGACCGGTCATAGCCTTTGACCTGTACGACACCGTCGACTCGTTTATCGCCTATATCGCACGTGTCGAGGGTCTTTCTCCCAACACGGTGACGGCCTATGGCTCGCGGTTGGAGCGCTTTGCTGCCTGGTGCGAGCGCGAGGACGTCGACGCTCGCGCCGCCGACGTGCGGACCGTTCGCTCCTATTTGGCCGAGTTGTCGCGTGACCAGGTGGCGGCTCGAACCCTTGCGGCGCATCTGTCTGCCATTCGCTCGTTCTATCGCTGGATGGCTGCCGAGGGGATTGTCGAGGGCGATGCGGTCTCGGCGATCGCATCGCCTAAGCTGCCGCGTGACCTGCCGGGCGTCCTTACGACCAAGCAGGTTGAGGCGCTGCTCAAGACGCCTGATACCTCAACACCCGCGGGACTGCGCGATGCGGCGATGCTCGAGTTGCTTTATGCCTCGGGTGCCCGCATCTCAGAGCTTGCGGCGCTCAATGTGGAATCCATCTCATGGTCCGAGCGCACGCTGCGCCTGTGGGGCAAGGGAAGCAAGGAGCGCATCGTTCCTCTGTATCGTCGTGCGCTCGATGTGACGCGTCTCTATATTGAAGAGGGGAGGCCGGAGTTGCTCGCTCGGGCAAAGCGCCGCGACCTCGCTACCGGGCCGCATCCGCTGCTTATATCGGCGCGCGGCAATCGCATGAGTGCCGCCATGCTCAGGCGGCGGTTCCATACGCTGGCGACGCTCGCCGGCATTCCGGCTGACATCGCCCCGCATGCGATGCGCCATACCTTTGCGACCGACTTGCTCGAGGGCGGTGCGGACCTGCGCTCGGTTCAAGAGCTGCTAGGTCATGCGAGCCTGTCCACGACGCAGATCTACACGCATCTCACACCCGATCGGCTTAAGCGGGCTGTGGCTCAAGCCCATCCCCGCGGCGAATAGTGGCTGGGACGTCCCGCGCCGCACTCAGGTGTGTGGTTTTGATTGCGGGTTGGCAGGAAGAGGCATTCCTGCTATCATTCATCGGGTTGCTTCACGGCAACATGTTTTTATCACGCACGCGCGGCTACTTCATGCCGTGGTGCCCGGGCTTTGGTAGCACATGTCCGGGTTGGTTTTGGAGGATGACCCCGCGCGGAGGCAAACCACAGGAGGTTTAACATGGCTACCAAGATTAATATCCGCACCCTGCTCGAGGCCGGCTGCCACTTCGGTCACCAGACCCGTCGCTGGAACCCCAAGATGAAGCCGTTCATCTTCGGTGAGCGCAACGGCATCTACATCCTCGACCTCAAGCAGACCATCCTCGACGCCGACCAGGCCTACACCTTCGTCAAGAACGTCGCCAAGGGTGGCAACGTGCTGTTCGTCGGTACCAAGAAGCAGGCTCAGGAGGCCGTCAAGAACGCTGCTGAGCGTGCCAACATGCCTTACATCAACCAGCGTTGGCTCGGCGGTATGCTGACCAACTTCGTCACCATCCGCTCCCGCATCAACCGCATGGAGGAGCTCGAGGCCATGGTCGAGGACGGCCGCATGGCTGTTCTGCCCAAGAAGGAGCAGGCCGTGCTCGGCAAGGAGCTCACTAAGCTCCAGACCAACCTCGGTGGCGCCCGCGACATGAAGGGTCTGCCCCAGGCTCTCTTCGTCATCGACACCAAGCGCGAGGAGAACGCCATCAAGGAGGCTCAGCGCCTGAACATCCCCGTCGTCGCTCTGATCGACACCAACTCCGATCCCGACGAGGTCGAGTACGGCATCCCCTGCAACGATGACGCTATCTCCGCTGTCACCCTTATGTGCGAGCTCATGGCTGACGCCTGCCTCGCTGGCTCCGGCAAGGAGCAGGTCTCCGAGGCCGAGATGGCCGCTGAGCCCAAGGCCGAGTAAATCAGTCTTAGTTAATTCTTTTTCATCTCTTTGAAAGGAACCACAATGGCCCAGATTACCGCCGCTATGGTCAAGCAGCTCCGCGAGATGACCGACTCCCCGATGATGGAGTGCAAGAAGGCTCTCGTCGAGGCTGACGGCGACATGGACGCCGCTGTCGACGTTCTGCGTAAGAACGGCCTTGCCAAGGCTGCCAAGAAGGCTGGCCGTGAGACCAACGAGGGCGCTGTCGCCGCGTTCGTCTCCGAGGATGGCAAGACCGGCGCTCTGCTCGAGCTCTCTTGCGAGACCGACTTCGTTGGCTCTAACGCCAAGTTCACCGGCTTTGCTTCCAAGGTCGCTGAGGTTGTCGCTACCACCGAGCCTGCTGACGTCGACGCTCTGCTCGAGAAGCCGATGGGCGAGGAGACCGTTTCCTCCGAGCTCACCGAGATGATTCACATCATGGGCGAGAACATGAAGATCTCCCGCTTCGCTGCCCGCAAGGCCGAGAACGGCGCTCTCGCTTCTTACATCCACATGGGTGGTAAGATCGGCGTCCTCGTCGAGTTTGCTTTCGAGAAGGCCGAGACCGCTCAGGCTGAGTCCTTCAAGACCTTCGCTCACGACGTTGCCCTTCAGGTTGCCGCCGTCGCCCCGATCTGCGCTACCCGCGATCAGGTTCCGGCCGAGACCGTCGAGCACGAGAAGCAGATCTACATGGCTCAGGCTGCCGAGTCCGGCAAGCCCGAGGCCATTCAGGAGAAGATGGCTGTCGGCCGTCTGGAGAAGTTCTACAAGCAGTCCGTGCTCACCGAGCAGGAGTTCATCAAGGACAGCTCCCTCACCATCAAGAAGTACGCTGAGCAGGTCTCCAAGGAGCTCGGCGACACCATTACCGTCGTTGCCTTTGACCGTCTGGTCCGTGGCGAGTAAATAAGCTCTTGTAACTGGTAATGAGCAGGCTGTGGGTTTTACTCACAGCCTGCTTTTTCATGGCTCTTCTTAGAGCCTTTGATAGAATGTTGAGAGTTCAATCTAAAGGAGGATCGCTTTGTCCGACATCCGATATAAACGCGTGCTTCTTAAGCTTTCTGGCGAAGCACTGATGGGCGACGGCCAATATGGCATCGACCCCAAGGTTACCGACCATCTTGCCAAGCAGGTCAAGGAGCTGCTCGCCGTTGGTCATGAGGTCGGCGTCGTTGTCGGCGGCGGTAATATTTTCCGCGGCATGGCCGGCGCTGCCGGTGGCATGGAGCGTGCTCAGGCCGACTATATGGGCATGCTGGCAACCGTTATGAACGCGCTCGCCCTGCAGGATGCCTTCGAGCATAACGATGTTCCCTGCCGCGTGATGAGCGCTATCCAGATGAACGAGATCTGCGAGCCCTATATTCGCCGTCGCGCCATCAACCACCTTTCCAAGGGCAACGTCGTTATTTTTGCCGCCGGTTCGGGCAATCCGTACTTTACGACCGACACCGCCGCGGCTCTTCGTGCGTGCGAGATCGGCGCCGAGATTCTGATTAAAGCCACCAAGGTTGACGGCATCTACGACAAGGATCCCGTCAAGTGCGCCGATGCCGTCCGTTTTGACAAGATTACCTATCACGAGGTTCTCGTCCGCGGCCTGCAGGTTATGGATTCCACGGCTACGGCACTGTGCCAGGATAACCGTATGCCGATTTTGGTCCTCAACATCGATGGCGAGGACACCGTCAAGCGCGCGCTTTCGGGTGAGCCCGTCGGCACGCTCGTCTATCAGGAGGATTAAGCATGGCAGAGAACATCACCGCCCACATGGACAAGTCGCTCGAGTCCCTCAAGCATAACTTCTCCAAGGTCCGTACCGGCCGCGCCAATGCCAACATTCTGTCCGACATCACCGTCGATTATTACGGTGTTCCCACGCCGGTCACGCAGGTTGCCGCCGTCAAGACCCCCGAGGCCCACATGCTGCTCATCGAGCCGTGGGACAAGGCACTCATCAACGCTATCGTCAAGGCCATCGGCGCTTCCGATCTGGGTATTACCCCCAACTCCGATGGCACCGTCGTTCGTCTGCCGTTCCCGGCTCCCACCGAGGAGCGCCGTCGCGAGCTCGTCAAGGAGTGCCGCGAGTACGCCGAGCAGGCCAAGGTGTCTATCCGTAACATCCGTCGCGACTTCAACAACAAGCTCGAGCGCGATGAGGAGCTCACCGAGGACGACGTCCGTCGCGAGCAGGCAAAGGTCCAGAAGGCGACCGATGAATATGTCGCTCGCGTCGAGGAGCTTCTGAAGGCCAAAGAGGCCGAGGTCATGGAGATCTAGTCATGAACTATGACATCGAAAAGCTCAACGAGTTCTTCGCCGAGCATCCCGATGACATCTCGATCGCAGATATCGATATGGCGCGTATTCCGCGCCATATCTCCTGCATCATGGACGGCAACGGCCGATGGGCGACCTCCCGTGGTCTCGGTAGGGGAGAGGGCCATAAGGCCGGTATCGTGGCGCTGCAAGACGTCATCACCGCTTGCGTTCGTATGGGCGTTGACGTTTTGTCCGCTTACGCCTTTTCCACGGAGAATTGGAATCGCCCTCAGGCTGAGGTCGATCTGCTTATGTACCTCTTCGCC
>URAQ01000019.1 GCA_900545875.1 uncultured Collinsella sp. | reverse complement strand
ACGCGAAGCGGCTGCCGAGGCCGCGCGCGAGGCCGAGAAGCCGGCCCGTCGCCGTCGCGGCAAGTTGCTGGGCGAGCCCAAGGTTGAGGCCAAGCTTCCGGGCGGTGTGGTACAGCCCTCACTGCCGTTTGGCGAGCCGGAGCCCACGTCCGAGCCTGCAACCGAGCTGGGGCAGGAGACGCCGGCCGCCGAGCAGGCTGCTGCCGCCGAGACCGTCGCGCCCGCGCCCGAGGCCGCGCCCGAGGCCACCGAGGCCGCATCGGAGTCCAATGACCGCCTGGCCGCCATGATGCGCCGCAGCGCCCGCCGCGAGGAGGCCTACGTGCCCACCTCTCAGCTCCGCCGCTTTACCCTGCCCGATTCGGCGCCCATCATGCGCCGCGTCATGGGCTTTCTGTCCGACCAGGCCCGCACACTCATCCATGCCGGCGTGTCGCGCGACCGCATCTGCATCGATCCTGGCCCGGGCTTTGGTAAGTCGGCTAACGAGGACATCGTCATCCAGCGTGAGACTGCCAAGATGGCGTCACTGGGCTATCCGCTCATGTGCGCCGTGTCGCGCAAGCGTTTTGTGGGTGCTGTCTCGGGCGTGACCGAGGCCGCCGCGCGCGATGCCGCCACGTTTGGCGTGTGCCTGGGCGCCATCCAGGCCGGTGCGAACATCGTGCGCGTGCACGACGCCGCGGGTTTTGCGCAGTTCCTGAACGGTTACTGGGCGGTTGCCAAGCCGCAGCCGCGCCGCGCGTTTGTGGCTGTGGGCTCCAACCTGGGGCATCGCTGCGACAACATCCGCGCTGCGCGCGAGATGATCGCCGAGATTCCACTCACCTGCGTGTCCAACTCCTCCAAGATTTACGAGAGCGAGCCGGCCTACGAGACGCGCCAGGACGCGTTTGCCAACGCCGTCATCGAGATCAAGACCGAGCTGGCGCCGCTGGTGCTGCTCGATGAACTCATGAAGATCGAGGCTGAGCTGGGGCGCGACCGCTCCAAAAAGGCCAAGGCCAACGGTCCGCGCACCATCGACCTGGACCTGCTCTGGATGGACGGCGAGACCCACGGCGGCAAAAAGCTGCGCCTGCCGCATCCGCTGATCGGCGAGCGCGATTTTGTGCTGGTGCCGCTCGAGGACTTGATGCACGACCCGGCGCGGTTCTTCCGCTACAACGGCGTCGAGGTCAAGGAGCCCGAGGACCGCGTGGGCCATATCGTGGGCGAATTGGGGCGTATGTAGATGATCGAGATGAACGCTGTTGCCGCCGGTACCGAGCTTGACGCCGCGCGCGACGCGGGCCGCGAGGGTGTGTCCGCGGGCTGGTGCGCTTGGAGCGCGGGCGAGGCGTCGTTGACGTTTTCGCTGGTCGTGCGTCCGGATGTGAACATGCATGCCTTCCACGGCCTGCCGTTTGTGGCTGCGATGGGCATGATGGACGCGCTCGTGGGCACGGCTTCGACGCCGGGGTTGGGCCTTGCCGGTAAGGTGGGTATCCAGTGGCCGAGCGATATCGTGTGCGGTGCGCCTGCGTTTGAGACGTCGCTCGCGCGTGTTGCCGTGAACGGCGGTGCCGGTGCTGCGGGCATGTTCGGTGCCGTGACGGTGGATATTGAGCGTTCGGCGCTGGGCGAGCTTGGTGTGGACGTGGCTGACGAAGCGCTGGTCGAGGAGTTGGCCGCCGCCGTGCTGACCCGTGTGGACACCTGGGCGGTTGTTGCCAACACGCCGCAGGGCGCTGCCGGTCCGCTGGCCCCCGTGTTGGGCGAGTACTTCGACATGGTGCCGCTGCTGGGCCGCCAAGTTGCGGCGGTGTCGCCCAACGGCTTGCCGCTTGCGGTCGGTGTGTTTGCGGGCCTGGACATCTGGGGTCGCGCGACCATTAAGACCGATGCCGGCGAGCAGGAGTTTCCGCCCGAGGCCGTGCGCATTCGCGGGCTGTAGCGCGGGGCGTTCGCGCCCAAAGATAGACATGACAACAAGACCCTCCTCGGCCTTGCCGGGGAGGGTTTCGCCTATCTGGGGAATGGGTTGCCAGCTCCCTATTCCTCAAAACTGAAAATTTTTCGATTTTGAGGAATAGAATTAAGCCAGCTCGGGCTTTTGCGAGGTATATTCGTTGCAGAGCCTATTCCTCGAAACTGAAAAATTTTCGTTTTTGAGGAATAGCGATAAAAGACCGCAGGGAGGCGCCAATGAAACTCATCAATAGAACGTCATACATGGACATGTTGACGAGCCTTATTGGCGTGCCGGACATCAAGGTCATAACGGGCATTCGCCGTGGCGGTAAGTCAAAATTGCTCGAGGCCCTCCGCGATTACGTGGAGGCAAATCTGTCCAATTCGAATGTCATCCATATCAATTACAACCTCGACGAGTTCGAGGACCTGCTCGAATATCATGCCCTGCTCGCCTATGTAAAAGAGCATCGAGCGTCCGACAAGCAAAACTTCCTGCTTATCGATGAGGTTCAGATGTGCGACGGCTTTGAACGCGCGATCAACAGCCTCCATGCATCCGAGCAGTACGACATTTTCATTACCGGATCGAACGCCTTTTTGCTGTCGAGCGATCTGTCGACGCTCTTTACGGGGCGTACGTTCGAGATCGAGGTTTTCCCATTCTCGTTTGAGGAGTATCGTCTCTATGGCGACGAGGGCGATGTCGACCGCGACTTCGATGAGTACGCGAGAACCGGCGGTATGTCCGGCTCTTACCCTTATCCACTGCAGGAGCAGCGCTATCAATATCTCTCCAATGTCTTTAAAACGCTCATCGTGAGGGATATCGTGCAGCGGCATAACGTGAGAAACGAATCGGCGCTGCTGCGCATTGCCGATTACATGATGGACAACGTTTCCAACATTACGTCGGCACGCAACATTACTGATGCATTAAATGCGGATGGGCTAAAGATTACGAACAAGACGGTCGGCACGTACATGGGGTACCTGTGCGATGCGTTTGCCTTCTATAAAGTTCGTCGGTACGACATCCACGGCAAAAAATACCTTAAGAGCGGCGAGAAGTATTACCTGGCAGACCACGCGTTCAAATACGCGCTGCTCGGTACACGTGATATGGATTGGGGACGCGTATACGAGAACATGGTGGCAATCGAGCTGCTGCGCCGCGGATACGAGGTATACGTCGGCGTGCTCTATAAAAAGGAAATAGACTTTGTAGCAATCAAGCGAAGCGAGAAGCTCTACATTCAGGTGAGCGACGACATCAGCTCGGATAAGACATTTGAACGCGAGATTTCACCACTGCTGAGCATTGGCGACGCGTACCCCAAGATGATTCTCGCCCGCACGCATCACGAGGCCACGGACCGCAATGGGGTGCAGATCGTGGACCTGGCGAGGTGGCTGTGCGACGAGGCCTAGCAGAAAGCCCTATTCCTCAAAACTGAAAATCTTTCGATTTTGAGGAATAGGGCCGATGCGTTGCCTAGTTCGCCGCTCGCGCTCGTGCTCGACTTAAGCCCCTGTCCTATCCCAGCTCCTGCATGCGGCGGTAGATTTCGCAGATACCCTTGATGGTGAGCTGTCCGTCGACCACGTCGAAGGCATCGGTCGAATCGGCGACGATGCTGGCGAGACCGCCCGTGGCGATAACGGTGGCATCCTCGCGGCCCAGCTCGCGCTTCATGCGCGCGACCAGGCCCTCAGCCATGGCGGCGGCGCCCGTTACGGCGCCGACCTTGATGCACTCCTCGGTATCGCGGCCGATGGCGTGCTCGGGCGCCTCGAGCGGCACGCTGGCGAGCTTGGCGGCACGGGCGGCAAGCGCGTCCATGGAGATGCGAATGCCCGGCGCGATCGCTCCGCCAATGTAATAACCGTCCTCATCGATGACGTCGATATTGGTCGCGGTGCCAAAGTCCACCACGATCGCCGGCGCGCCATAGAAGGTCTCGGCAGCGACGGCGTTGGCGATGCGGTCGGCACCAACGGCCTGGGGGCGCGCCGCCCGCAGCTTGGTTACGGCGGCCGTCTGCGGCCCGATGACGATGGCGTCCGCGGCAATGCGGTCGGCCACGGCGTGCCACTCGCGCGAGAGCTGCGGCACCACGCCCGCAAAGGCGATCGCGTCGACCGCATCGAGCGAAAGGCCGTACATCTTAAAGAAACCCATCAGGCGCACATGGATCTCGTCGGCGGTATAGGAGCGGTCGGTGGGCATGCGCCACGACTGCACCAGCTCGTCTCCGTCAAACAGGCCCATGGCCGTCTGCGTGTTTCCCATATCGATAGCGAGCAGCATGTCTACTCCCGGTGCCGGCATAAAAGGACGCGCACCATTGTATACGTGCCGTCGATGGCGCTCGGCTGCGATTCGTTTACGGTGATAGGGGCTGAGGGGTTTAAATATGAAGGAATTATGCTCTACGAGATTTTCCTTGCCGTTTACCGAACTCCCGCGTAATATTCTTTCTTGCGCACATGAGGCGCCCAGACATTGCGGGGTGGAGCAGTCTGGTAGCTCGCCGGGCTCATAACCCGGAGGTCGTAGGTTCAAATCCTGCCCCCGCGACCAAGAACTTGCAGCTCGTCGGCCTAGCCGGCGAGCTTTTTTGTTATTCCGGGACCGTGTTTTCGGTCCAATTCTCGGCCTCTCAAACAAAATCTCAATCTGTAACAGATGGGCCCGATTTGGGCGGCTAGGTGTTACAGATCGAGATATACCGGTGGGCTTGGTCGTGTTTGTCTAAATCTGTAACACGAGGGACGGTTTTTGCCGAGTAACCGTTACAGATTGAGATTTTCTAGCAGGCGGGTTTGGTTTGTCTCGATCTGTAACAGGTAGGGGTCAAAAGTGGGCCTAGCTGTTACAGATCTAGATTGTTGAGGATGGGCCGAGAGGAATGTCTCGATCTGTAACAGTAAGACCCGGTTTTGTCGCGTAACTGTTACAGATTGAGATAAACCGACGGGCCGCCCCGCCCATCCCCATCCACCTGCCGCTACCTGCTGTCCGCCGATTTCCGTTGCGCTGCTGTATTCCCATGCCATATCCTCTAGATAACTACGCGGCATCATCGCCGCCGCGCCTACAAGAGAGGAATGTCCATGACCACACCTGCATCCAAGCTGCTCCAGCCCATTACGGTTGGCCCCCTTGAGCTCAAGAACCGCATTATGTTTCCGCCGCTGACCACCGGCTACGAGGAGCGTGACGGTTCCATCGGCGAGCGCAGCCTGGCTTTTTACGAGCGCTTGGCCCGTGGCGGCGTGAGCTACATCGTCATCGGCGACGTCGCTCCCGTCATGACCGCAAGCCCCACGCCCAAGCTGGCAACCGACGCCCAGATCCCCACGTTTAAGGCGCTGGCCGACGCCGTTCACAAGCACGGCGCCAAGGTCGCGCTGCAGCTGTTCCACCCCGAGTACGATGTGCCCGGTGTCGGCCGCATGGTCATGGGATCCATGGCCGCCGCCAAGGCCGCGCAGGAGGCCAAGGCCGCCGGCGACGAGGAGACCTTTGCCGCCAAGATGGCCGAGTCCAACGAGATCCGCAACCAGGCCTACGCCAAGCTGCATCACGACATGCAGCACTTTGTGAACGAGGCGAGCGTAGAGCAGCTCACCCAGATCAAGGAGGCCATCGCTGCCTCGGCCGCTCGCGCACAGCAGGCCGGGATCGACGCTATCGAGGTCCACGGCGACCGCCTGGTGGGTTCGCTGTGCTCGGCCATCCTCAACCAGCGCACCGACGAGTACGGTGGTTCGTTCGAGAACCGCGTTCGCTACGCGCTGGAGGTCGTCGCCGCCATTAAGGAGGCCGCGCCGCAGCTGATGGTGGAGTACAAGCTCCCCGTGATCATGGAGAACCCCGACGGCACGCCGCGCGGCAAGGGTGGCCTGCAGCCCGACGAGGCCTGCGAGTTCGCCAAGCTGCTCGAGGGTACGGGCATCGATATGATTCAGGTCGCACAGGCCAACCACACCGGCAACATGGGCGACACCATTCCGCCCATGGGCGCCATGCCCTACAACTGGACGCTGCCCGTGGCCGAGCGCGTCAAGGCCCTGGTCTCCGTGCCGGTGGCAACCGTCGGCCGCGTTGTCTCGGTTGAGGCCGGCGAGAAGATTCTGGAAGACGGCGCCGCCGACATCATCGCCTATGGCCGCTCGCTCATGTGCGACCCCGACATTGCGCTGAAGGCCGCCACGGGTGAGCCCATCCGCGAGTGCCTCAACTGCAACAAGGGCTGCGTCGATGCGATTCAAAACCGCAAGTACATCTCGTGCGTGCTCAATGCCGAGAACGGCGATGAGGCAACCATCGCCATTAAGCCGGGCGAGGGCGACAAGAAGATCGCCGTGGTGGGCGGCGGCATCGCCGGTCTGGAGGCCGCGCGCGTGGCGGCCAAGCGCGGCTACGACGTGACCGTCTACGAGGCGAGCGATCATCTGGGCGGCCAGATTGTGCTGGCGGCCGCGCCTCCGCGCAAGGACGAGATCATGCGCTCGGTCGAGTACTACGAGAAGATTCTGCCCGGCCTGGGCGTGAAGGTCGAGCTCAACCATGCCGCTACCGCTGAGGACCTCAACGCCGCCGACGCTGCGATTGTGGCCGTGGGCGCACACGACGTGGTCATCCCCGTTCCGGGTGCCGATTCGGAGAAGGTCGTCTCGAGCTGGGACGTGCTGGCCGGCAAGGTGGAGCTCAGCGGCCGCGTCGCCGTCATTGGCGGCGGCCTGGTGGGCACCGAGACTGCCGAGTACCTGCTGCAGCACGGCTGCGAGGTGGCGATCGTGGAGATGCTCGACAAGATTGCCGCGGGCGAGTCCGAGACCATTCTGCCGCTGATTATGAGCGACTTTGCAGAGCACAACGTGGAGCAGCATGTTAAGACCCGCCTGACCGCCATTACCGACGAGGGCGTGGAGGCTGTTCGCACCACCGAGGACGGCGCCGAGGAGCCGGTGAAGATCGCCTGCGATTACGTGGTGATGGCCGTGGGCTCCAAGGCCAACGCGTTTGACCTGGATGGCGTGACGGTGCCCGTGACCTGCGTGGGCGACTGCTCGGGTGAGCGCACCGCCGACATTGCGAGCGCCATTCGCACGGCGTATCACGCGGCCAACGAGCTGTAGTTGAACATCGCGGCCAGGCGGGGCGGTAGCACGGATCCGTCTCGCCCGGCTGTGTCCCGTCGGGTGTCAACCGGTGCGGGGCCTGCAAGCGCAGCAGGTCCCGCCCTTTTTGTTTTGCTCCGATGAATGGCAATGCGCGGTAATCATGAGGAGTGAGGACGTCTACTGCCTTGCAGATCACTCAAAAATATTGGGGGAGGGGTTAATAACTATATCCTCTATACCAAAGGACATAAAGAGATGCCAATTTTGTTGACAAGCGAATGACGGTTAGCTGCGAGTCAGCTACCAGCGTAAATAATCGATAAAGAAATGTCGTAATTTGGTGCCAAATGCCCAGATAACGCCGCGTCTATTTTAATTAACTGCTTTGAGCAAACAGTAAAATGCTACTATCTAACTTGCACGTAAGAAAGCAGATTAACGGCTAAGGCTAAGAAGTGGCAGGTATGTCGGAAGCAACTAGGACTCGCACGCATGCGCCCGAGGTTAGGCAGCGCGCCGTCGAGATCCTCCAAGAGGGGGTCGGTCATCGCGCTCTCGCCGCGGAGCTTGGCATTCCCCAGGCCACGGCTCGTCAGTGGGCCCGCGCGTATGCCGTGGGCGGTGCCGACGCCGTTCTCAATGCCGGTTCGCATCATCACACCTATTCGTACGACGTAAAGCTCGCTGTGGTTAAGGACCGTCTGGAAAACGGCTTGACGGTTCGCGAGGCCATGATCAAGCACAAGATTCCCAGCGAGTCTTCGGTCAAGGCTTGGTGCCGTCAGTACCGCGAGAGCGGTGAGTCCGCACTGGTCGATAAGCCGCGCGGTCGCAAGCCGCGCGTTAAAAAGGCGGAATAGCAAACG
Source organism: uncultured Collinsella sp. (assembly GCA_900545875.1). Taxonomy (GTDB): domain Bacteria; phylum Actinomycetota; class Coriobacteriia; order Coriobacteriales; family Coriobacteriaceae; genus Collinsella. The sequence goes on along the minus strand of URAQ01000019.1, from coordinate 5,365 downwards.
GGATGGTGCGCCCACAGGGGCGCATTTTTCTTGCCGCGCCAACTTTTTGGACCGGTGCGAGCCTATCGGGACATTCTCCAACGTGGCCAATAAACCGCGCAGCGGCCCGCGCGCCTGTCGCCGCGGTAAGGAAACGTTGCCCCTCTACTCCAATGAGGACAGACTCCTTACCCCGTACGCCTAAAACTCCCCAATTGACCGAAAACCTGCCGCCGCTACTCCTCAATTGAGCTATAACGTTAAACAATTGCAGCGTTTTTGCATGGGGGAGTGATGGTATGACGCTACTGTATTTCCTTACCCTGTTTCCGCTGGTACCGGCGCTGGGCATGCTGCTCGCGCGCGGTGACCGCGCCCGCGATGCGGTGGGACTCATAGGCTCCGGCATTATCATGGCGGTGACAGTTGTAGTCGCCGTCATGTTTTTTTGCACGGGTCCGCAGAGCTTTGAGATTGCCCCCGGTACCTCGCATGCGCTCTCGATCATCAGCTCCGTCATCGACGTAATTCTGTGCGCCGTCATCCTGTACAACGCGCACAAATATAAGAGCGTGCTTACCACGGTGCTCGGCATAGTCCAGCTGGTGGGCTCGCTCGTCTTTGCGGCCATGACGCTGCCTGCGGCCGAAGCCGTCACGGCGACGCCGCTCTACCTAGACTACATGAGCGTGATCATGGTCCTCGCCATCGGCATCGTCGGCAGCCTTATCTGTATCTACGCTTTGGGCTACATGAAGGACTTCCAGGCCCATGATGAGCACGAGGCCGCGCTGCGCGGGCAGACCGCGCCCGACCGTTGTCCGCAGTTCCTGGCGCTTATGTTCCTGTTCCTCTCGGCCATGTTCGTCATCGTGACGAGCGACAACCTTGAGTGGCTGTTCTGCGGCTGGGAAATCACCACCGTGTGCTCGTTCCTTATGATTGGCTATACGCGCACGCCCGAGGCCATCAAGAACGCCTTTAACCAGATCATCCTCAACATGCTGGGCGGCATCGCGTTTTTGGCCGGACTCATGTACCTGCACGTTAACGGCATGCCGCTGACCATCTCGGGCATGATTGAGCTTTCCGGCGCCGGAACCGCGCAGTCCGCGCTGCTGGTGATGCCGGTCATCCTGTTGTCGCTCGCCGCGCTCACCAAGGCCGCACAGATGCCGTTCCACACTTGGCTGTTGGGTGCCATGGTTGCCCCCACGCCCACGAGCGCCCTGCTGCACTCGTCAACCATGGTCAAAGCCGGCGTGTTCCTGATGGTCAAGCTGAGCCCGCTCTATGCCATCTATCCCGTGACCGGCTTTATGGTCACGAGCGTGGGCGCCATCACGTTTTTGCTCGCTGCCCTTATGGCCATCTCGCAGAGCAATGCCAAGCGCGTGCTCGCGTACTCCACCATTTCCAACTTGGGCCTCATCAGTGCTTGCTTGGGTGTCGGCGCGCCCGAGGCCGTATGGGCGGCCATCTTCCTGATCCTGTTCCACACGGTGGCAAAGTCGCTGCTGTTCCTGTGCGTGGGCACGGCCGAGCATCATATCGGCAGCCGCAATATCGAGGACATGGACGGTATGTTCAGCCGCATGCCGCACCTGACGCGCCTGATGATGCTGGGCATCATGGGCATGTTTGTGGCGCCGTTTGGCATGCTCGTGTCCAAGTGGGGCGCTCTGGTGGCGTTCGCGCAGACCGGCAACGTGCTCATGATCATGGTACTTGCCTTTGGCTCGGCCGCGACCTTCTTCTTCTGGGGCAAGTGGCTTGCCAAGCTTTCGGGCGTCGACCCCACGGCTCAAAACGTTGAGGTCAATGTCCATAAGACCGAATGGATGGCCCTCAACACCATCGCCGCGCTGCTGATTCTGTGCTGCGTGGCGTTCCCGGTTATCTCGAGCGGTCTGGTGTCGCCTTACTTGGCCATGGTGTTTGGCCGCGTGCCGTACGTTATTGGCAAGGACGCCATGTACCTGATGGTGGTTATCGTGGCGTTTATCGCCGTGGTGCTGCTGACTTCATTCCGCGTGAGCAACAAACCGCACGTCAACGTGTACCTTTCGGGCGTGGGGACCGACAAATATCGCCATTTCCGCGGCTCGATGGGACACGAGGTGAAGGCCGAAAAGCGCAATTGGTACTCGGAGGACGCCCTTGGCGAGAAGCGTATTGGCCCCGCGGGTAGCGTCGTGTGCTGCAGCATTATCTTGTTTGCGCTGCTGTGTTGCGCGTGGATTGGGCCCGAGCGACTTGCCATGAGTGCGCCCTCGGTGCTGCGCGGCAAGTATTTTGAAGGTTCGGGCGTCGTGGGCATTTTTATTGGCACCGTGGCATTTGCCTTACTGGCGCCGCTTGTGGGTGGCCTGATCGACGGCGTTGACCGCAAACTTTCGGCCCGCATGCAGGGCCGCGTGGGCCCGCGCCTGCTCCAGCCTTTCTACGATGTGGCCAAGCTGCTGCGCAAGGCCCCCGCCAGCGTAAACACCATGGACGATACCTACATGGCGTGCGCGCTCATCTTTACCGTGGTGGGCGGCGGCATCTTTGTGTCGGGTTCCAACACGCTGTTGTGCGCTTTTATGGTGACCCTCGCTGCGATCTTTGTGGTGTTGGCGTCCGCCTCGACGCAAAGCCCGTTTGCCCAGGTCGGCGCCGACCGTGAGCTGCTGCAGGTCATGAGTTACGAGCCCGCCGTTTTGCTGATGAGCGTGGGCCTGTACCTTGCCACCGACAGCTTCGATTCCATCGCCGTGACGGGGCAGTCGGCCCCCATCATCGTGTACAGCGCGCCCATTTTCCTCGCGCTGCTCGCGGTGCTCACCATCAAGCTGCGCAAGTCGCCGTTTGACCTTTCGTACTCGCATCACGCGCATCAGGAGATCGTCCAGGGCGTCGCCACCGAGATGAGCGGCGGCACGCTGGCCAAGATGACCCTTATGCACTGGTGCGAGACCGTGCTGTTTTTGATGTGGGTGGGCATGTTCTTTGTTTGGGACAACCCGGTGAGCTGGGTCGTAGCCCTGGTCGTGATGGCTGCGACGTATTTTGTCGAGGTGCTGATCGACAACACCTTCGCACGCAGCACCTGGCGCAGCTGCTTTAGGCTCGGATGGGGCGTGGCGCTGGTGTTTGGCCTGCTCAACCTTATGCCCATCCTCGTCGACGTTTTTATTTAGGAGGCGGCATCCATGGATCATAAAATGTCGCGCTCGCCGTGGGTTATTCATTACGACGGTTCGAGCTGCAACGGATGTGATATCGAGGTGCTGGCCTCGCTCACGCCGCTGTTCGATGCGGAGCGCTTTGGCGTGGTCAACACCGGCAACCCCAAGCATGCGGATATCTTTTTGGTGACGGGGTCGGTCAATGCCCAGAACCTGCCTGTCGTGCGCCAGATCTACAACCAGATGCTCGAGCCCAAGTGTGTGGTGGCATGCGGTATCTGCGCGTGCTCGGGCGGCGTGTTTCGCGATGCCTATAACGTGATCGGCGGCGTGGACCGCGCGATTCCCGTGGATGTGTACGCGCCCGGGTGCGCCGTTCGCCCCGAGACGGTGATCGATGCCATCGTGGAGGCGTGCGGCATCCTGGATCAGAAGGAGGCCGTGATGCGTGCTGGCGGCGATCCGCTTACCGTGGGCGGCGCCGCTACCTGGGATGGTGGCGTTGAGCTGGGCGAGGGCGGGTTTGTGGCTGCGGGGGCCGGGGCTGACGATGCGCCTGCTGGGACGTCCGCGGCCGGCGACGCGCCCGCCGCTGCAAAGGAGGGCGAGTAATGCAAAAGGCTATCTATACTACCGTCGGGATCGATGAGCTCCTGTCACATGTCCAGGCGCTCAAGGGCGTCGGCGCGCGCTTTGTGCAGATGCATGCCGAGCGCTGTGTGGACGACGGATCGTATCGCTTGGTCTATACGTTTATCGACGTTCGTGCTGCTCAGGAGCATATTGCGCAGGACGGCAGCTATGCGATCGAGAACCTGGTGGTTGAGGGCATCGACCAGTACCAGGAGATTCCGTCCATCAGCTCGTACTATCCGGCGGTATTCCCGTTTGAAAACGAAACGCACGACCTGTTTGGTCTTGCCATCACCGATATGCAGATTGACTTTAAGGGCTTTTTCTACCAGGTCTCGACTGCCGAACCCATGAGCGTTATCACGCCCGAGGTGAAGGCCGCGCGCGAGAAAGCCATGAAGGTGCGTGCCGCCGCCGAGGCCAAGGCGCGCAAGGCCGCTGCCGAGAAGGCCGCCGCGGCTGCGGCTGCTGCAGGGGAGAGCGCTGCGAGTGCCGGCGATGCTTCGGCTGTGGCGAGCGCCGGCGACGCCGCGGGCGTCGCTGCTCAGCCCGCTGCGGCTGCCGGCTCCGATGCTCAGCACGATGAGGCTGCTGCGAAGGCCGCGCTCAAGGCCGCCGAGATGGAGGCAAAGCTCGCCGCCATGGATCCCGAGAAAGCGGCCAAGGTCCGCGCGGCGCTTGCCGCCAAGGTCGCCCGCGACAAGCAGAAAAAGGAGGCGTAAGGTCCATGGCACATCGCTCCGTTATTCCGTTTGGCCCGCAGCACCCGGTGCTGCCCGAGCCGCTTCATCTGGACCTGGTGATCGAGGATGACCGCGTCATCGAGGCAATTCCTCAGATCGGCTTTGTGCACCGCGGGCTCGAGAAACTCACCGAAAAGCGCGACATGCATCAGTTTGGCTACATCGCCGAGCGCATCTGCGGCATCTGCGCCGTGGGCCACAGCTGCGGCTATGCCAGCGCCTGCGAGCGCATGCTCGGAATCGAGGTGCCTGGTCGCGTGCAGTATATCCGCACCATTCTGCACGAGCTTTCGCGCATTCACTCGCATCTGCTGTGGCTGGGCCTGCTCGCCGACGCCTTTGGCTTCGAGGCGCTGTTCTATCGGTCATGGACCCTGCGCGAGCAGATACTCAAGATTTTTGAGAGCACTTGCGGCGGGCGCGTGATTCTGTCGATTAACGAGATCGGCGGCCTTAAGCACGATATCGAGGACTCCGAGCTGGCGGGCATTGTCCAGACGCTCGATGCCATGCGTCCTGACTACGAGGCCCTGGTGCATACGTTTTTGGACGACAACAGCTGCGGCGAGCGCCTGCATGGCGTGGGCGTGATTAGTAAGAAAGACGCGCTGGAGCTTTCGATGGTCGGTCCGTTCGGCCGCGCCTCGGGCGTGGACTACGACGTGCGCATGTTCGGTGACGGCGCCTATGCGGACTTGGCCGCGTTTGAGCCCATCGTTGCTACCGATGGCGATTGCTATGCCCGCTGCCAGGTGCGTTGCGCCGAGGTCACGCAGGCCATGGACATCATTAAGGAGCTTGTGGGCAAGATTCCGCACGACGGGATTGGCGGGCGCACCA
>URAQ01000018.1 GCA_900545875.1 uncultured Collinsella sp. | reverse complement strand
GGCCCGTTATTTTGAAAGGAAGTGGGGATGAACCGCTTCATCGACATCAACCCGGAGAGGTGCATCGGCTGCGGAACATGCCAGTCCGCCTGTGCCGACGCCCACCGGATGCAGGGTCTTCAGGATACGCCGCGCTTGGCGCTCGTGAAGACCGGCGGTATTTCGGCCGCCCTTGCCTGCCACCATTGCGAGGGTGCCCCCTGCGCCGAGGTCTGCCCGGTGAATGCCATCGAGCACGATGGCGACCGCATCCACGTCAAGGAGCAGGAGTGCATCGGGTGCAGGCTGTGCGCCATCGCGTGCCCCTTCGGAGCCATCCATCCCGATGGCACGTCTATCGCCGGTGTCGCAGGCATGTGCGATCCGACGCCTTCGTATCCTAAGTCCCTGAGCAGCCTGCTTACGTGGGCTCCTGGCCAGTACACCTGCGCTGTCAAGTGCGACCTGTGCGCCTTCGATCCAGACGGCCCGCATTGTGTGGCGGCGTGCCCCACCAAGGCGCTGACCGTCATGGGCGGCGCGGCCGATCGCGAGCTCGACGAGGCCAAGCGCCTGCGCTCGATCGAAAACGGTCCGGCCGTCGACGTTACCGCTGTGGCCCATGGCCTGTCAGAGAAAGCAGAAGGGAGCGTAAACAATGGATAGCATGACGCTGTTTATCGCATCGCTTGCCGTCTCGTGCATCGGTGCGCTCGCCTCGGTTCTGCTGATCAAGGCCGATAACGCTGCCAAAACCGCCGGCTGCCTTATCGGCGCCGCCGCCGCGGTGCTTTCGTTTGTGGCCGGTATCCAGGCCGTGCTGGGCGATGTCACGTCGGTCGACACCATCGTGTTCTTCCCGTTTGCCCATTTCCAGCTGCTGCTCAATCAGCTGTCCGGCCTGTTCGTGGCGCTCATCTCGGTGCTCGCGTTTGCCGGTTCGATCTACGGTCTCAACTACTTTGATGAGTACCCGGGCAAAAAGGGCCGCGCCGGCTTCTTCTTTAACACCTTCGTGGCGTCCATGATGCTCGTCATCACCGCCGACAACGTGTTTTGGTTCCTGGTCGCCTTTGAGCTCATGTCGCTGACTTCGTACTTCCTGGTCGTGATCGAGGAGAACGAGAACTCCATCCATGGCGGTTGGCTCTACTTTGTGATCGCGCACGTGGGCTTTGTGCTCATCATGGCGAGCTTCCTCACCATGACCAACTTCGCCGGTGGCTCGTTTGCCTTTGCGGATTTCCGCGCTACGCAGTTTAGCCCCGCGGTTGCATCCGTGTGCTTTGTGCTCGCCTTCTTTGGCTTTGGCGCCAAGGCCGGTATCATCCCGCTGCACGGCTGGCTGCCCAAGGCACATCCCGAGGCGCCGTCTAACGTGTCGGCCCTCATGTCCGGCGGCATGATCAAGATCGGTATCTTCGGCATCCTCAAGGTTGGTCTCGACCTGCTCTCCGCCTCGGGCGTTCAGGTTTGGTGGGGCCTTATGGTCATGGTCTTCGGTGCGATCTCGTCGGTTCTCGGCGTGGCCTTCGCCCTGCAGGAGCATGACATCAAGCGCCTGCTGGCCTATCACTCCGTCGAGAACATCGGCATCATTCTGCTCGGCGTCGGTGCCTCCATGGCCGCCATGGCGCTCAACTCGGTCGGTATCGCCGTCCTGGCTCTGATGGCCGCCCTCTACCACACGTTTAACCACGCGATGTTTAAGGGCGAGCTGTTCTTGGGCGCCGGTGCGCTGCTGTACTCCACGGGCACGCGCAATATGGAGAAGATGGGCGGTCTGTTCCGTCGTATGCCGGCAACGGCCATCTGCTTCCTCGTTGGCGCGCTTGCCATCTCGGCCATCCCGCCCTTCAACGGCTTTGTGTCCGAGTGGTTTACCTACCAGTCGCTGTTTAACGCCGCCATGCAGGGCGACAAGGCCGTCATGATTGTGGCCGTGTTCGCTGCCGTCGCGCTTGCCATTACCGGTGCTCTGGCTGTCACGTGCTTCGTCAAGGCTTATGGCGTCTCCTTTGCCTCCGCGCCCCGCTCCGAGGCCGCGGCCAATGCCAAGGAGGTTCCCGCCCCCATGGTGTTTGCGCAGGGCCTGCTCGCGGCCATCTGCGTCGTGCTGGGCATTGGCGCTCCCGTGATCGCGCCCGTGCTGGTCGATGTCGCCGCGTCCGTGCTGCATCCGTACGGTGGCGTGTTTGCCGCCGAGGGCATGGAGCTCATGAACCAGTACTCCGGCGCTGCCACCTCCACGCCCGCGATCGCTATTGCGCTTGTGGTGCTCGTCGGCCTTGCCTGCGGTTATCGCAAGCTCAAGACCGTCGGCAAGGTGCAGAAGTCCCAGCCGTGGGCATGCGGCTACGCTCCCAACGAGCATATGCCCGTCGTGGCCACGACCTTTGCCTCCGAGGTGTCCTGGTTTATGCAGCCGCTCTACACGCTGCGCGACCGCTGCACGGCCGTCTGCTGGTCCATCGCGCACTTCTTCCAGAAGCTCACCGGTGTGGCCGAGGCTGTGGAGCCCGTACCCGACAAGGTTCTCGTCGATGCCCCGCATAAGGGTGTCGAGAAGCTCGCCGACCTCGCGACTAAGCTCGAGGGCGGCAACTACAGCATCTATATCTGCTACATCGTCGCGGCACTCGTGGTGTTCCTCGTGCTCGCCGTGCAAATGGGTTAAGGAGGGGAGAGCATGAACAACATCGTACTTGCCGTTCTGCAGGGCGTGGTCGTCATGGCCGTCGCACCGTTCTTCTCCGGTCTCGGTCGCGTTATCCGCGCCAAGATGCACAACCGTCGCGGCCCCAGCATCATGCAGGACTACCGCGACCTGGCCAAGCTCTTTGCGCGCCCCGAGTCCCAGAGCGAAGACGCGAGCTTTGCGCTGCGTATTATGCCGCCGCTGTTCTTCGCCGTCGCCTTTATGCTCGCGATGGGTCTGCCGCTCTTTACGGCACAAAGCCCCATCCCGGTCTTTGGTGACGCCATCACCATCATGTACAGCCTGGCGCTCGCTCGCTTCTTCTTCGCCCTCTGCGGTGTGGATTCGTCCAACGCCTACGCCGGTATCGGCGGCGTTCGCGAGCTGCTCATGAGCGTGCTCATCGAGCCGTCCATGCTGCTGGCGCTGTTTGCCGCTGCCCTGGTGTGCGGCTCCACCGACATCGCCACCATGGGTCAGCACATCATGACGGGTACCATCGACGCACCGGTCGCCGTGATCCTCGCCGGCATCGCCTTTGCTATCGCCTGCTACATGGAACTCGGCAAGCTGCCGTTTGATCAGGCCGAGGCCGAGCAAGAGCTTCAGGAAGGTCCGCTCGCCGAGCTTTCCGGCCCGTCGCTCGCCATGGCCAAGCTCGCCATGTCCATGAAGCAGGTCCTGGTCGTCGCCTGGTTCTGCGCGATCTTCGTCCCCTGGGGCGAGCCCGCGACCGTGGGCGCCGCCGCCGTTCTGGGCGCGGTCATCTTCCTGGTGAAGTGCCTTATCGACTTTGTCGTATGCGGCGTGATCGAGAACTCCTGCTCGCGCTCGCGTTTTAAGGTTCTTGGCAATCAGACCTGGGCTGTCGTGGGCATCGCCGTTCTGGCGTTTGTCTTCGTGGTCGTCGGCGTGTAGGAGAAGGGAGAAACAATGTCATTTGCAGTCAGTCTGTCCCTTCTCGGCTTGGTCGCTATCGCGGCCCCGATGGTGGCCTCGGTGCTCGTCGCCCTGTTCCCCCGTCCGTACGCCAAGTGGTTCAGCGTTTTGGGTGCCGCCGTCTCGACGGTCTGCACCATCGCCCTCGCCGCGAATTTCGCTGGCGCCGGCATGCCCGACACGCAGGTCCCCCTGATCTCGTTTGGGCAGAACCTCGTCATGGGATTCACCTTCGATCGCATGAGCACGCTGCTCGCGCCCGCCTTTGTGGGTATCGGCCTGCTTGTCGTGATCTATTCGATTCCCTATATGAGCGAGAATAACCGTGAGCATCCCGACGCGCCGCGTCGTCGCTTCTACGCGTACCTCGCGACCTTCATCGGCGCCATGGCCGGCCTCGTGTACAGCTCGACCCTTTTGGGCCAGCTCGTGTTCTTTGAGATCACGGGTGCGTGCTCCTGGGGCCTCATTAGCTACTACATGTCGCCTACGGCCAAGAAGGCCGGCATGAAGGCCCTGATCATCACGCATATCGGTGCGCTCGGCCTGTATCTGGGCGCCGCCATCGTGTTTGCCCACACCGGCACCTTCGCCATTACCGCGATTGCCGGCCTCGACGCCAAGCTCAAGGCTATCGTCCTTTTACTCGTGCTGTTTGCGGCCTGGGCCAAGTCCGCACAGGTTCCCATGTACATGTGGCTGCCTTCGGCCATGGAGGCGCCGACGCCTGTTTCGGCCTACCTGCATGGCGCCTCGATGGTCAAGGTCGGCGTGTGCGTGTTCGCGCGTGCACTCGTCTCTGCCGGCGAGATTCCCGAGATCGTGGGCTGGGTCGCCATTATCGACGCCATGGTCACCATGCTCTTTGGTTTCCTTATGTACCTGCCGCAAAAGGACATGAAGCGCCTGCTGGCCTTCTCCACGATCGCCCAGCTCTCCTATGTGTTCTTTGGTCTGGGTCTTTCGGTCTTTGGCAGCCAGCTGGCCTTTGATGGCGCCGTGTGCCACATCTTTAACCACGCCTTCGCCAAGACGCTGTTCTTCCTGATCGCCGGTTCGTTCTCCTTTACCCTCGGCACGCGTATGCTGCCCAAGCTTCGCGGCATCGTAAAGAAGTACCCGATCTCGGGCGTGGGCTTTGGTGTCGCGGCGCTCGCCATTGCCGGCGTGCCGCCCATGAACACGTTCTTCTCGAAGTTCCAGATCATCGCCGGCGGCTTTTCTGTGGGTGCCGGCAACGTTGCGATCCTGGTTCTCGTGTGCATTATGGTCGCCGAGACCGTCGCCACCTTCGCCTGGTTCCTCAAGTGGATGGGCTATTGCCTGCCCGGCGAGCCGAGCGACGAGGTCGCTGCGGGAGCCCCGCTTCCCCGCGCGATGGCATTCGTGTTCATCGTGCTCATCATCATGGTTATCGTCAGCGGCCCGCTTTCGGCCAGCTGGATCGGTTAGGAGGTAGAACGACATGGGTTATTCGATCGTCAACATCCTTGGCGGCCTTCTGATCGTCACGTCCACCATGGTGGTCGTCTCCAAGAACATCAAGCATGCCATCAGCTGGTATGCAGTGCAGTCGCTGGTGCTCGTGGGACTGCTCGCCACGCTCGGTGCCACTACCGGTGCGCAGGAGCTGCTTATGTGGGCCGGATCTGCCTTTATCACCAAGGTCGTCCTGGTCCCTTATATCCTCAACCGCGCATACAAGAAGATGGGTGAGCCGAGCGACGCATCGCTCAAGGCCGGCCTTAAGCCTGCGTGGGCCATTTGCATCATCGCCGTGGAGGTCGCGATCTGCTTTGCCGTCGTGACGCAGATCAGCCTGCCCACGGCCGAGGTCGCAACGCCTGCGCTCGCTATTAGCTTCGCTCACTTCTTTGTGGGCCTCACCTGCATCATCTCGCAGCGCAACATCATGAAGCAGATCTTTGGATACTGCCTTATGGAAAACGGCAGCCATGTGACGCTCGCGCTTTTGGCCCCCACCGCTCCCGAGATCATCGAGATCGGTATCGCCACCGACGCCATCTTTGCCGTCATCATCATGTCCATCGTCGTGCGTCGCATTTGGGACGACTCCCACTCGCTCGATGCGCGCGACCTGTCCGAGCTGAGGGGGTAGTCCATGGAAACGTTGATTCTCGCCCTGCTCGCGACTCCTTTGGTGTTCTCGCTGGTCATGGCGTTTTTGCCCAAGAATACGTCCTATAACGTATTTGCCGGTCTCAACCTGGTCTCCGTAGCAGCCGTACTGGTGCTGTCGATTATGACGGCCGGTGACGTCCTTACGAGCGGCGAAACCGCGAGCGCTCTTGGCCTGTGGTTCCACCTCGATTCGCTGGGCGCCATCTTTGTGCTGCTCATCGGCTTTATCGGTTTTCTTACGGGGCTGTTCTCGCTGCCCTATGTAAAGGCCGATATCGAGGAGGGTTCCATGCCCGCCGAGCGCGCCAAGCAGTATTTTGCGCTGTTTAGCCTGTTTGTGTTCACCATGCTGCTCGCGTGCCTGTCCAACAACATGATCCTCACGTGGGCCGCCGTGGAGGCAACCACGCTTTCCACCGTGTTCCTCGTGGGTATCTACAAGAACAAGACGGCCCTCGAGGCTTCTTGGAAGTATGCGATGGTCTGCACCGCCGGCGTGGCCTTTGGCCTGTTCGGTACGCTGCTGATCTACGCCAACGCCGCCGACGTGATTCCCAACGCCCACGAGGCCGCGTTCCTGTCGTGCGTGCTGCCGTATGCCGATCAGTTCGACCCGACGCTCATGCGCCTTGCCTTTGCGTTTATCGTGATCGGATTTGGCACCAAGGCTGGCCTGTTCCCCATGCACACTTGGCTGCCCGATGCCCACTCCCAGGCCCCGAGCCCTGTCTCGGCCCTGCTTTCGGGCGTGCTGCTTAAGTGCGCCATGCTCGTGATCATGCGCTTCTACGGCTTTACTATCCAGGCCGTGGGCGCCGAGTATCCGCAGCTTTTGCTGCTGATCGTCGGCACGCTGTCCATTTTGGTGGCGGCGCTTTCGATGTTTCGTCAGGACGACCTCAAGCGCCGCTTTGCGTACTCGTCTGTGGAGAACGTGGGCGTTATCGCCCTGTGCTTGGGTATCGGTGGCCCGCTGGGTATCGCCGCGGCCCTGCTGCACTGCGTGTTCCACGGCTTTACCAAGACGCTTGCCTTCTGCGTGTCCGGCAACATCCAGCACGCCTTTGGCACGCGTAGCCTGGCTAAGATTCAGGGCGTCGTCGAGGTTGCTCCCGCAACCGCCGCGCTCGCCGTCCTGGCGCTGCTCGGTCTTGGTGCCTTCCCGCCCTTTGGCATGTTTATCTCCGAGTTCCTGACGTTTGTCGCCGGCGTTACCGCCGGTCCCATGTGGCTGGTTGTCGTGGTCGCCCTCGGTCTTACCGTGGCCATCTCCGCGCTCACCCGCATCGCACTCAAGTCGGTATTCGGCCATGCGCCCCAGGGCATGGGAAAGCATGAGGCCCCGGCGCTCATGCTGATCCCCGAAATCATCCTGGCTGTCATGATCTTGTGGTTTGGCATCGCCACCCCGCTGCCTCTCGTGCACGGTGTGGAGACCGCGACTGGCATCGTGCTCGAGCAGAGCACCGAGGAACTTCACGCGACGCCGATGTACCGCGCTGTGTTCGGTACCGAGACCGCTCAGAGCGAGGTGGAGTAACGAATGATTGAAACTGAGAACAAGGTGTATGCCCGTCGCTGCGAGAGCCATGTCGAGGCCCTGCGCCGCGCCGTTCCGGGCTGCATCGAGAAGGTCGAATGGCAGTGCGAGGACCAGCTGACGATCACCGTCAAGCAGGACAAGCTGCCCGAGGCCGTCCACTACCTGTATTACGAGCGCTACGGCTGGATTCCCGTGATCATCGGCAACGACGAGCGCAGTCTGTGCGGCCGTTACGCCGTGTACTACGTCATCTCCATGGAGGGGGAGGACCCCGGCTGGGTTACCGTGCGTGCCGAGGTCGACCCCGCCAAGATGACGTTCCCGTCCGTGACGCCGTTCGTCCCCGCCTGCGTGTGGGGCGAGCGCGAGCTGCGCGATATGTTCGGCCTGATTCCCGAGGGTCTGCCCGACCGCCGTCGCCTGGTGCTTCCCGACGATTGGCCCAGCGGGCTGTACCCGTTGCGCAAGGATTCGATGGATTACCGTTTCCGCCCCGCCCCCGCGAGCGACATGGAAAACTACGAATTCTTGGCCGACACCAAGGGCAAGGAGACCACGCTCGTCCCCATGGGACCGTTGCACATCACCTCCGACGAGCCCGGCCACTTCCGCCTGTTTGTTGAGGGCGAGACGATCGTCGATGCCGACTACCGTCTGTTCTACGTGCACCGCGGCATGGAGAAGGTCGCCGAGACGCGCCTGAACTATGACGCCGTGACGTTCCTCGCCGACCGCATCTGCGGCATCTGCGGCTGCGCCCACTCGGTGGCCTATGCCGAGGCCGTCGAGCGCGCCCAGGGCATTCATGTCCCGCCGCGCGCCCAGTACATCCGCGCCATCATGCTCGAGGTCGAGCGTCTGCACTCACACCTGCTCAATATTGGCCTCGCATCGCACTACACCGGCTTCGACTCCGGCTTCCAGCAGTTCTTCCGCGTCCGCGAGAAGTCCATGGACCTGGCCGAGAAGCTCTCCGGTCACCGCAAGACCTACGGCCTCAACGTGATCGGCGGCGTGCGTCGCGACATTTTGGCCGAGCAGAAGCTCTCCACGCTCACGACCATCCACCAGCTGCGCTCCGAGGTTCAGGAGCTCGTCGACGTCTTGCTCTCCACGCCCAACTTTATTGAGCGTACGAGTGGCATCGGCATCTTGGACCGCAAGATCGCACGCGACTTCTCGCCGGTCGGCCCGCTCATGCGTGGCTCGGGCTATGCCCGCGACGTGCGCTTCGACCATCCCTTCGACGGCTACGCCGATCCGGACGTTCAAAAGATGCACGCCGCCACGGCTGACACCTGCGATGCCTTCGGCCGTACCGCCGTTCGCATCCAGGAGGTCTACGATTCGATCGACATGATCGAGACCATGCTCGAGAACTGCCCGTCGGGCCCCATCCTCACCACGGATTGGGAGTACACCCCGCACAAGTACGCCATCGGTGCCACCGAGGCGCCGCGCGGCGAGGACGTGCACTGGGCCATGCTCGGCAATAACCAGAAGTGCTACCGCTGGCGCGCCAAGGCCGCCACGTACAGTAACTGGCCGGTCCTGCGCTACATGTTCCGCGGCAACACCGTGGGCGACGCGGCGCTGATCGTCGGCTCGCTCGACCCGTGCTACTCCTGCACCGACCGCGTGACGGTGACCGATGTCGCCGCCAAGCGCGACCACGTGCTCGACAAGGAGCAGTTCGAGAACGTCTGGCGCGACAAGTCGCCGCTTGCGGGCGAGGGCACCATAGCCGCTCCGCTCGATGAGGAGGCGCTCTAATATGCTGAAGCTTTGGAAGGTTAACGCCAAGGCCGGCGACGCGACGGTCAAGTACCCGTTTGCGCCGTTTCCCACCAACAAGGACATGCGCGGCAAACCCGAGCACAACGCCGAGCTCTGCATCGCCTGCGGTGCCTGCGGCGTGGCATGCCCGGCCGATGCCATTCGCATGGACACCGACCTTGCGGCCGATACCATCACCTGGTCGATCGACTACGGTCGCTGCATCTTCTGCGGCCGCTGCGAGGAAGCCTGCCCCATGGAGGCCATCAAGCTCACCGAGGAGTTTGAGCTGGCCGTCATGAGCAAGGACGACCTCACCAGCAAGAGCGTCTACACGCTCGAGCACTGCTCGCGCTGCGGCAAGCCGTTTGCCCCGCACAAGGAGATCGACTACGCCAAGCGCCTGCTGCAAAAGACCGGCGGCATGGAGGCCATCCAGGCCGCCCGTACCGTCGGTATGTGCCAGGAGTGCAAGCGCGAGCTCGATGCCCTGCGCGCCGCCTCGGCCGTAAAGACCGGCAACGCGCACGGCATGGCTGCCAACGAGACGCTCGCGTCCGGTGAGCCCCAGGGCCCCGGCATGGAGTATCTGGGCGGCCACGGCGTGAACCCGGAGTATATCGACCGCGAGCTCAACCCCGATGCGCCCGAGATTCCCGCCGGTCCGGCGCCGGTCGAGGGCATCATCATGGATTTTGAAACGAAGGAGGAGTAACCATGGCCGAACCCACGCTTTTGCCCGAGCGGCTTCAGTACCGCCCGACCAAGATCGAGCTCGACGAGAGCATCGAGAAGGCCAAGGCGACCCTTCTTAAGAAGATCAAGCGCTCGGTGTACGTCTACCGTGTCGACTGCGGCGGCTGCAACGGCTGCGAGATCGAGATCTTCGGTTCCATCACGCCCGTCTTTGACGTCGAGCGCTTTGGCATCAAGGTCGTGCCCTCGCCCCGTCACGCCGACGTACTGCTGTACACCGGCGCCGTGACGCGTGCCATGCGCATGCCGGCCCTGCGCGCGTTTGAGGCCGCACCCGATCCAAAGATCGTGGTGTCCTATGGCGCGTGCGGCTGCACCGGCGGCATCTTCTACGACAACTACTGCGTCTGGGGCGGCACGGATAAGATTCTGCCGGTCGATGTCTACATCCCCGGCTGCCCGCCCAGCCCCGCGCAGACCGTCTACGGCTTTGCCATGGCGCTCGGTCTGCTGGACCAAAAGCTCCATGCCGAGACCACGGTGGAGGCCGCCGGCGAGCAGGCCGATATCCTGCACCCCGGCGTGCCGTACAAACTGCGCGTTGCCATCGAGCGCGAGGCTCGCGCCATGAGCGGCTACCGTTACGGCCGCGACCTGGCCAACGAGTTTATGGACACGCTCGAGGGTGCGCCCAAGGGCGATATCCGCGGTGCCATGGCGCTGCTCATTGACAAGCAGGACGATCCGCGCCGCGTTGAGGTCTACTCGGCGCTGCAGGATCTGGTGCTGGCCGGAGGTCGCTAGATGGAGCTCACGGACCGCTCTGGTTACTTTGCGGGCCCCGGTATGCTCGGCGGCTCCTTTGGCGATGCCTCGCGCGCAAGCGACGAGGCCGCCGAGGGCGTCGCCGACCCCTGTCTGGGCCATGCGCCCGACCAGGTGGTCTTTTACGAGCTCACGCGTAAGTTTGTGGAGACCGAGGAAGACGTTCCCCAGGAGGCCTGCGACGTGCTGTACTACACGCTCGCCGTGGGCCACCACACCGGCGTTCTCGATTGCTTTGAGCCGCGCCTGTCGGTGCCGGTGGATGTGTTCTATTCGCTCGTCGACGCGTTGCCGGAGGGGGAGGCCAAGACCAAGTTCGAGGCCATCCGTTCCTTTGGCGAGTGCCAGCTCGACAAGGCGGCGGTGCCGTCGCTGCTCGAGGCCTGCGATGCGCTGCTCGACGAGCGTGGTTTTCGCGGGTCGGCCAAGGCCGGCATCTCGGTGTTCGACGACGACTTTGGCCTGCATGCCCAGCAGGTCGCGTTTCTGATGAAGTTCCGCGATCTGGTTGAGCGCGTGCGCGATGTGTCGGGCGTGTATCTGACGGGGAGGTTGCAGTAATGGGTCGCGTTGTGGATGGACGTGTGAACGGCGCCCCGTTTGCGGGTATCGTGCTCACGGCGGGAAGCGTGCTGCGTGCCGACGATGCCGCCGGCCCCGTGCTCTCCAAAAAGATGGAAGACACACCTATCGCCGGTTGGTACACCATCGACGGAGGCCAAACGCCCGAGGACGACATCATCGAGGTCAAGCGCGAGCGTCCGCCTCGCCTGGTCTTGGTCGATGCCGCCGACATGGCACTGCCCGTCGGGTCCATCCGCTTGCTCGACAAGCGCGATGTGGCCCGCAAGTCGATGTTCACCACGCATTCGCTTCCTTTGTCGATTCTGATCGAAGAGATTGAGCAATCGTGTGATGATATCGTCTTCGTTGGGATTCAGCCGGGCGACACGGAGTTCTACAACCCCATGTCCCCGGAAGTCTTTGACGCCGTCGACGCCGTGTACGACGCCGTGGCCGCCAATGACTTTTCCCACTTTGTCCGCTTGGGGCAAGAGCAATAGGAGCGCTTGTCCCTGCTGATTAGGAAAGAAGTGATTGACATGGCAGATTCCAAGGCAGAATATCCCGCTCCCGATTGCCTGGCGCCCGCCGCGATCGAGGCCAAGACCGAGGCCGCCGGCGTGACCAAGGCCAACCTGCCGGTCGCAAAGGCCTTTCTGTTGGCAATGTTCGCCGGCGCGTTCATTGCCTTCGGCGGCCTGTTCTTTACCGTGTTCTTGAGCGATAGCACGCTGGGCTGGGGCGCTCAGCGTGTCGTGGGCGGCCTGTGCTTTTGCCTGGGCCTGGTGCTCGTGCTGGTGTGCGGCGCCGAGCTGTTCACCGGCAACTCGCTTATGGTCTGCGCGCTCAAGAGCAAAAAGATCACGCTGGTCCAGATGCTCAAGGCATGGCTCGTCGTGTGGCTTGGTAACTTTGCCGGTGCCCTGTTCATCGTCTTTTTGGTGTACATGGCCGGCATTTACAAGCTCAACGGCGAGGCGGTCGCCAATTCCATGGTGAGCGTCGCCGCCGGCAAGGTGACGGTCGACTGGGTGACGATCTTCTTCCGCGGCATCCTGTGCAACATCTTTGTGTGCCTGGCCGTGTGGATCGGTACCGCCGGCAAGACCGTGGTCGATAAGGTTGTGGGCATTCTGCTGCCCATCGCCGCCTTTGTGGCCTGCGGTTTTGAGCACTGCGTTGCCAACATGTACTTTTTGCCCATGGGTGCCGTGATGCACGCGTGCGGCTATGGTGCCGATGTCGCCGGCGCCGATGCGCTCAACGTTGCGGGCATTGCGTTTAACCTGTCCGCTGCCACGCTGGGCAACATTGTGGGCGGTGCGGTTCTGGTCGCGCTCGGCTACTGGTTTATCTATGCCAAGAAGTCTGAGGCGTAAGGTACCGTCTGTTTGACGTTGGGCCTCCCGCGGGTCGTTGCCGTGCGGGAGGCTTTTTGGGTCTGGGGCTCGTTGCCGGGCTTTTGGCCTGTTGTGTTTGGCTGATGAAAGGGGTAATCGAGATGGCATCTGCTGTGAAGCGTGACGGTCGCGCCGTGGTGACCACATGCGGGGGATGCTATGCCGATTGCGCCTTTGCGGCACGCGTTGAGGACGGTCGCGTGGCGGCCGAGTTGCCGGTGCCGGGGCATCCGTGCGCGGCGCGTGCCCTGTGCGCCCGCGGGCGCCATCGCCTGGACATGCCGTTTGACGAGCGTGACCGGATTTTGCATCCCATGCGCCGACGAGCTGATGGCTCGGGGTTCGATGCGATTTCGTGGGACGAGGCGTTTGCTCAGATTGCCGAGCGTCTTTTGGGGATTGTTGACGAGTGTGGGCCTCGTGCGCTGGGCATGACGCTCGGCGTGCCCTCGTTCGACCGCTACTGGGCGTATCGCTTTATGCATGCGCTGGGCTCGCCCAACGTGTACAGTGCCGACGGCGCCTGCGAGGTGAGCCGTCTCACTGGTTGGGAACACAGCCTGGGCTATAGTCCCGCCTCCGACCTGGCGCATACCGATTGCATTATGTATTTGGGGCGTTCCATTGTTGATTCGTCGACGATGGGGGCCGTTGACGCGCTCAACGATGCGCGCCGGCGCGGGGCGAAAATCATCGTGGTCGACCCCCGGCGCAGCGGCTCGGCTGCGCTTGCCGACCGCTGGCTGCGCGTACGCCCGGGCTGCGACCTGGCCTTGCTGCTGGGCATTGTCCACGTGTTGATTGCCGAGGACCTGTGCGACCACGAGTTCGTGGACCGCTATACCACGGGGTTTGATGAGCTGGCGCAGGCGGCCAGCGCTTGGACGCCCGAGTGGGCCGAGTCGATGTGCGACGTTCCGGCGGACGATATCCGTGCGACTGCGCGTGATTTGGCTGCCGCGGCGCCTGCTGCGGTGGTGGACGCTGGCTTTCATGGCGGCATTGGCATCGCGTATGCCAATAGCACCCAGACCGCGCGCGCGATTTGTCTGGTCGATGTGCTGCTGGGCTGTATTGGACATGCGGGCGGTGCGCTCAATCCGCCCACACCGCTTGTACTGGGCGACTTGGACCCTGTGCGTTTCGCGACGCCGTCGGTGCCGCGTGGGCCCAAGTTGGGGTCCGAGCGCTA